>NZ_JAKQYH010000047.1:0-176536 GCF_022343545.1 Streptomyces arenae | reverse complement strand
GGTCCTTCCACGGTCGCGGCGACCGCGTCGGCCTTGCCCTCACCGGTCGCGAGGAGGACGAGGTGCCGGGCTTCCAGGATGGTCCCGATGCCCTGGGTGATGACGTGGTGGGGGACCTGTTCGACGTCTCCGTCGAAGAAGCGGGCGTTGTCGACGCGGGTCTGTTCGGTGAGGGTCTTGATGCGGGTGCGGGAGGCGAGTGAGGAGCAGGGTTCGTTGAAGCCGATGTGGCCGTCGGTGCCGATTCCGAGGAGCTGGAGGTCGACGCCGCCGGCCTGGGCGAGTGCCGTGTCGTAGGCGTCGCAGGCGGCCTGGACGTCGGTGGCGGTGCCGTCGGGGCCGAGGAAGGCGTCCATGGCGATCCCGAGGGGTTCGAGCACCTCGCGTCGCAGCACCGAGCGGTAGGACTCGGGGTGCTCGGCGGGCAGGCCCACGTACTCGTCGAGCTGGGCTATCCGGGCCCGGGAGGTGTCCACGGCACCGGCGCGGACCTTGGCGGCGAGGGCCTGGTAGACGGGCAGCGGGGTCGAGCCGGTGGCCACCCCGAGCAGCGCGTCCGGCCTGCGCCGCAGCAGCCGCGCCATGGCCTCGGCGATCAGCTCGCCACCCGCCGCGGCGTCCGGAACGATGACGACTTCCATGTCAGGCACGTCCGTTCGCGAACACGGCCGCCACCTCGGGGATGCGGTCGATGTAGCCGTCGAGGAGCTGCCGGCCGACGTTGACCGAGTCGACCAGGGGGTGCAGCGCGAACGCCTGGAGCGCGTCGGAGCGGGAGCCGGTCACGGCCGCGCTGACGGTCAGCCGCTCGACCGCCTTGACCTGCTGCATCAGCCCGGCCTGGTGCAGGTCGGGCTGGGTGATGGTGAGCGGGTGGACGCCGTTCGCGTCGACGGTGACCGGGACCTCCACGACCGCGTCCTCCGGGAGCGCGGACACGGTCGTGCCGTTGCGGACGTTGAGGATCATCGTGGCGCGCTCGTTGCGGCTGACCGCGGCCATCACCGCGAGCGCGACCCCGGCATAACCCTGGTGCGCGGGATCGGGCCGGAAGTCCGCGTCGGCCTCGGCCTCGCCCTGGACCGTCCCCTTGGCCTCGGCCATGTAGTTGGCGCTGCGGTTGGCGACGGTGTCCCGCCACAGCCGCACCGCGGAGCCGCCGGCGGCCTCGGTCACCCGCTCGTAGAACTCCCGCTGCTGGCGGGCGAGGAACTCGCCGCGGGTCTGCGGGGCGTCCAGGATGGAGCGGACGGCGTCCCGGTTGAAGTAGTAGTAGTACAGGTACTCGTTGGGGATCAGGCCGAGGTCGCGCAGCCACTCCCGGCCGAAGACGACCCCTTCTTCGAGGCCGCCGAGGCGTTCGTCGTCGGCGAGCAGGCGGGGCAGCACGTCCTCGCCGTCGTGCAGGACCCGGCGCATCCAGCCGAGGTGGTTGAGGCCGACGTAGTCGAACTGGGCCCGGGAGGGGTCGAGTCCGAGCGTCGTGGCGATCCGGCGGCCGAGGCCGGAGGGGGTGTCGCAGATGCCGAGGACACGGTCGCCGAGGACGCCCTGCATCGCCTCGGTGATCATCCCGGCGGGGTTGGTGAAGTTGATGACGTACGCGTTCGGCGCGAGCCTGCGCACGCGGTGCGCGATGTCGAGCATCACGGGGATGGTGCGCAGGCCGTAGGCGAGTCCGCCCGGTCCCGTGGTCTCCTGGCCGAGGACGTTCAGGTCCAGGGCGACCCGCTCGTCGCAGGTCCGGCCCGCGAGCCCGCCCACCCGGATCGCCGCGAACACGAAGTCGCTGCCTTCCAGGGCGTCGTCGAGCGAGGTGCTGACGGTCACCCGGGGCGCGTCGGGGCGGCCGTCGGCGAACCGGGCGAGCACCTCGGCCATCGCCTTGAGCCGGGCGGGATCGGTGTCGTAGAGCCAGACGTCGTCGATCCGGGGGCTGCCCTGGTCGTGCAGGAGGGCCTGGTAGACGTACGGCACGCGGAATCCGCCGCCGCCGAGGACGGTCAACTTCATGCGAGTATCACCTTTCCACCCGCCTCGCGGCAGAGCTGGAGCGTGTCGGGATCGGCACCGCCGGTCGTGATCAGGACGTCGATGTCCGACAGCGGGCACACGCGCAGCGATCCGCTGCCCGGGAACTTGGTCTCGGCGGCGACCAGGACGACCTGCCCGGCCGTCTCGATCATGGCCTGCTTCAGCGGCGCCTCGACCGCCATGTTGTCCACCACGTGACCGCTCGGCCGCACTCCCGTGCAGCTCAGGAAGAGCACGTCGGCGCTGACCTGGCGCAGTGCCTGTTCGGTCAGGGACCCCACCAGGGACTGGTAGTTGCGGCGCAGCACCCCGCCCAGCATCACCAGCCGCACCGCGTCGTCGTGCCGCAGTTCGTCGAGCACGGCGAGGCTGCTGGTGATGACCGTGACCGGGCGTCCACGCAGCCTGCGGGCGATGGCCTGGGGGGTGGTGCCGATGTCCAGGACGACCACGCTGTCGTCCTCGACGAGTTTCACGGCCTCCTCCGCGATGGCCTCCTTCATCGCCTGGTCGCGGGTGGCGACCACGTCGAAGGGGACCTCGGCCTCCTCCGGTTCCTGGGCGGAGCCGTCCAGGACGGCGCGCGGGGACATGGCGGCGCCCCCGTAGGTGCGCACCAGTTCGCCGTTGCGGTCGAGTTCGATCAGGTCCCTGCGGATCGTGGACTCGCTGACCTGGAGCCGCTCGGCTAGCTCGCGCACCGAGGCGACCCCGGTCGTGCGCAGGGATTCCACGATCTTCGCGTGGCGGTTGCGTGAAGTCACGCAATGAACATAGCACCGGATGAGTGACTTCAGTCATGACGCCCAGGGAAATCTGCTCGTAACTGACTGACTCTTGTCATCCAGTGACGGCGGTGCTCATAGTTGAGCACTTCATGTGGCGGCACCCGACGGAGGCGGTTTCCGTGCTCGATGTGCTCTTCGCCGGCGAAGTCTTCTGCGACCTCGTATTCGCCGGCATCCCGCACCTGCCCACCACGGGCGGCGAGGTGTACGCGGACCGGTTCGCCGTCGTCCCCGGCGGCACCGCCACCCGGGGTGTGGCCGCCGCCCGGCTGGGGCTGCGCACCGGACTGTGCGCCGTGCTCGGCACCGACTTCCTCGGCGACCACGTGGTGGCCGAACTCGCCCGTGAGGAGAACCTGGACCTCACCTGGCTCCGCCGCGACCCGGCCGTGCAGACCCCCGTCACGGTCGCCGCGACCAACGAGCACGACCGCACCTTCATCACCTACGAGGAGGCAGGGGCCCGGCGCCCCGACGTGTGGGAGGGCGACCTGCCGGACGTCCGCTTCGCCCAGCTCACCCTCGGCAAGCCGCTGCCCGGCTGGGTAGCCCGGCTGCGAGCCGCGGGCACCCGGGTGGTCGGCGGTGTCGGCTGGGACCCCACCGGCCGCTGGTCGCCCGAGGTGCTCGACCGGCTCGCCGAGGTCGACGTCTTCGTGTGCAACGCGGTGGAGGCCACCGGCTACACCCGCACCGGCACGGTCGAGGAGGCCGTGAAGGTCCTGGACGGCCTGGTCGCCGAGGTCGTGGTGACCGACGGCCCGCGCGGCGCCGTCGCCGTCGCCGGGGACACCGGTGAACTGGTCCGCGTCCCCGCTCCGCGCGTGACCGCCGTCGACCCCACCGGTGCCGGCGACGTCTTCACCGCCGCCCTCGTCACCGGCCTCGGCCACGGCTGGCCGCTGTCCACCCGGCTCCGGTTCGCCGGACTCTGCGCCGCCCTGTCGGTGCGCACCCTGGGCGGCGCGGCCGGCGCCCCGCACCGGGCGGCCGTCGCCGCCTTCCTGGCCCGGACCCCCGGCATCCCCGACGACGACGCCGAGCGGATCCGCACGATCCTGCGCTGACCCGCGCGGACGCGTGCGACGCACCCGCGTCGACACCCCACCACCCTCACCACCCCCGAAGCCGCCCCCCTCACCACTCCCGCACCGCCCCCGCAGCACCCCCGAACCGTCCCCGCAGCACCGGCACGACCACCAGTACCAGCACCAGGAGGACCACTCCATGACCGAGAGAACCCGAGGCCGTTCCGCCCGGCGTGCCGTCGCCGCGGCCACCCTCGTCACCGGGCTGCTCACGGCCGTCGCGGCCTGTGCACCCGGCCCCAGCGGCAACGCGTCGGCCGGCGGCGCGACCAGGACCGCGGGCCCGGTGTCCACGGACGTCGCCAAGGCCGGGAAGGTCACTCTCACCGAGTGGGACCAGAACACCGACCCGGGCACCGACGCCTCCACCGAGGCGCTGAACAAGGCGTTCATGGCGAAGTACCCGAACGTCACCGTCAAGCGGGTCTCCCGCTCCTTCTCCGACCTGAAGACGACCCTGAAGCTGGCCCTCTCCTCGGCCAACCCGCCCGACGTCGTCCAGGCCAACCAGGGCTACCCCGACATGGGCGCCTTCGTGAAGGCGGGCCTGCTCCAGCCCGTCGACAGCTACGCCAAGGTCTACGGCTGGGACACCGCGTTCCCCGCCCAGCTGCTCGACCTCAACCGCTTCTCCACCGACGGCAGGACCTGGAAGACCGGCAGCCTCTTCGGCGTCTCCCAGACCGGCGAGATCGTCGGCATCTACTACAACAAGGCCAAGCTCAAGTCCCTCGGCCTGGCCGCCCCCACCACCCTGGCCGGCTTCGAGACCGCCCTCGCCAAGGCCAAGTCGTCCGGCCTCCAGCCCCTCTCCTACGGCGACGCGGACAAGAGCCCCGGCATCCACATCTTCGGCGTCGTCCAGGCGGCCACCGCCGGCAAGGCCGAGGTCCGCAAGCTCGTCTTCGACGAGGGCGGCGCCAAGTGGACCGACCCGGGCAGCCTGAAGGCGGCCACCACCCTGCGCGGCTGGGCGGACAAGGGCTACCTCGGCTCCGGCTTCAACGGCGAGAGCAAGGACCAGGCGGTCGCGGACTTCGCCGCCGGCAAGTCGCTCTTCCTGGTCGACGGCACCTGGCAGGCCGCCGTACTCGAACCCAGGATGAAGACGAACGTCGGCTTCACCGCGCTCAGCCCGGCCGCCGGACAGCCCCCGCTCACCCAGGGCGGCGAGGGCCTCGCCTGGGCCATGACCGCCAAGTCCAAGCACCCGGACGTGGCCGCCGCCTACATCGACTTCCTCGTCGACAGCAACGGCATGAAGGTCCTCGCCGACCACGGCAACCTGCCCGCCCTGCCGGGGGCCGACTACCAGCCCGCCGCGGGCACCGTCGACGCCGACATCCTCGCCCAGTGGAAGGCGGTCAGCGAGAAGGACGGCCTGCTGCCCTACCTCGACTACACCACCCCGACCTTCTACGACACCCTCACCGCCGCCGTCCAGGAACTGACCGCGGGGCAGCTCACCCCGCAGGCGTTCGGCGCCCGGCTCCAGTCCGACTACGCCCGGTTCCAGCAGGGCAGCTAAGGCGCACCCCCCTCATGGCTGTCACCGCATCCCGCCCGACGGCACGCAAGCGCCCGGCCGACGCCCCCGGCGGGCGCCCGGCCCGGCGCCGCGGCCGGATCCAGTGGAAGGGCTACCTCTACGCCCTTCCCGCCCTGACCGTCCTCACGGTCTTCCTCCTCGTCCCGCTCGGCCAGCTGGTCCAGATCTCCCTCTTCCACTGGGACGGCGTCTCCGCCTCCACCTGGGCAGGGTTCGCCAACTACACCGAGATCGCCCGCGATCCGCAGCTGCGCGCCGGGTTCCTGCACTCCCTGGTCCTCATCCTCTTCTTCTCCGTCCTGCCGATCGGGCTCGCCCTGCTGCTGGCCGCGATCACCACCCGCGCCTCCCGGCTGCGCGGAGTCTCGGTCTTCCGTGCGCTGATCTTCCTGCCCCAGGTGATCGCCATGGTCGTCACCGCGACCGCCTGGACGGCGATCTACGCCCCCGACGGCGTCCTGAACACCGCCCTGCGCGCGATCGGCCTCGACGCGGTCGCCCGCCCCTGGCTCGGCGACTTCACCACCGCCCTGCCGTCCGTCGGACTCATCGGCACCTGGCTGGAGATCGGCCTGTGCCTGGTGCTGTTCATCGCCGGCATCGGCCAGATCCCCGGCGAGCTGTACGAGGCGGCCAAGCTCGACGGGGCGGGCGCCGTACGGGAGTTCCTCGCCGTCACGCTGCCCGGACTGCGCGGCCAGATCACCGTGGCCCTCACGCTCACCGTGATCGCCGCCCTGAAGACCTTCGACCTGGTGTACGTCGCCACCCACGGCGGCCCCGGCAACGCCACCAGCCTGCCCGCCTTCGAGGTCTACAACCGGGCCTTCGGTACCGGCCAGGTCGGTTCGGCGTGCGCCGTCGCCGTGGTGCTGACCGTGCTGATCCTGCTCATCACCTTCCTGATCACCAAGCTCCAGCCCGAGGAGGACGGGACATGATCTCCGCACGCGAACGCGCGCTCAACTACGCCGTCCTGACCGTCTTCGCCGCGCTGGCCCTGATACCGCTGATCGGCGTGGTGGCCTCGGCCCTCACCCCCGCCGCACAGGCCTCCCCGACCTTCACCTGGCCCCACCACCTCGACCTCGGCAACTTCGCCACCGCCTGGCGGCAGGGCCACTTCGCCGGCTACCTGGGCTCCAGCGTCCTGGTCGCGGTCTCCGTCGTGGTCCTGACGGCCGTCCTCGCCGTCCTGGCCGGCTTCTCCTTCGCCCTCTTCGACTACCCCGGCCGGTCACTGCTCTTCTACGTCACCCTGGTCGGCCTGATGGTGCCGCCCGAGGCGTTCGTCATCCCGCTCTACTTCAACCTGCGCGACGCCGGCCTCACCGACTCCTACTGGGCGCTGATCCTGCCGCAGACGGCGCAGTCCCTCGCCTTCGGCGTCTTCTGGATGCGGAACTTCTTCCGCTCGGTGCCGGTCAGCATCATCGAGGCGGCCCGGCTCGACGGCGCGACGGACTGGCGGCTCCTGTGGCGGATCCTCGTCCCCACCAGCCGTCCCGCCCTGCTGACCATGGCGATGCTGGTCTTCATGTGGACGTGGAACGAGTTCCTGCTCCCTCTCGTCATGATCACCGACGAGAACAAGCGCACCGCCCCGCTCGGCCTCGCCTTCTTCCAGAGCGAGCACACCACCCAGTACTCCCTGCTCGCCGCCGCCTCGATCATCGTCGCCCTGCCGGTCGTCGCGCTCTACGTCTTCCTGCAGCGCCACTTCATCTCGGGCATGCTCTCCGGGGCCGTCAAGGCGTGACGGGCAGCGGGCGGACAGTGAGGATCTGCTCGGCCCGGCCCACCGGGCCGTCCACGTCGTACAGGACCGTGCTGGTGAGGCCCTGACCGGTGGGGCCGAAGGTGACCGTGGTGTCCAGTCCGGTCCAGTCGCCGCGCGGCTGCCGGTGCAGGTGGACGGTCAGGTCGACGTTGGGGAACATCCACTGCCCGGGCGGCTGCCGGGCGGCGATGCCGTTGGCGGTGTCGACCAGCGCCATATAGGAGGCGAGCGGGCTCACCGGGACGCCCGCCACCAGGTCCAGCGGCGTGGAGATCCAGGCGGTGGTACGACCGGGGCGGGGCGGGGCGACCGGGCGGACGTCCAGGGAGGAGATGTAGCCGCCGGGCCAGACGTCGGACATCCGCCAGGAGTCCAGCGACTCGGGTGCGGCCGGCCGGTCGTCGGGGCCGCCCGCGACCCCGGTGGTGTCGAGGCCGGCCAGCAGCCAGGCGCGGGCCCGCACGACCGGCCGGCCCGCGATGCGTACGACCGCTTCGACCAGTTCGATGGTCCGGCCGGGGCGGACGGTCTCCACCCGGATCTCGCACTCGTCCAGGGCCAGGCGGCCGAGGATGTCGTAGCTGATCCGCGACAGGACCAGGCCGTCGTCAGGGCCGGCCGCCCGGTGCCGGTCGATGGCGTGGACGACGAGTCCGCCCAGCGGGCTGAAGTGCTGCTCGTCCGGGTCCCAGGCGCCGCCCGCGTGCGCCGTCGGCTTGTAGCGGTGGTCGTCGATCGGTTCGAAGTAACCGCCCCGGGGCGCGGTCGAGAGGGACAACGGTCGTTCTCCTTGCGTGGCACGGGCTTCGGGCGGCGGCCGGAGCAGCCGCCACGTCGGCTGCTCCAGACGCTACCTGCGGCAGAGGCTCCCCACGCATGAGAAGGTGCACAGCGCAACCAATCACGTGCCCCCGTGGCGGGCCGGAGCGTCGCGCCCGGGTGGCCGTCCGGGCCGAACCCGACGCCCCGGCCGCGGGTCTGGGCGAGGCGATGCCGACGGCGGCACCGTCGCCGGCCCCTTCGGCGGTCGCCGACCACGAGCTCGGCCCGGTGTGCACCGACGGCACCCTGTTCAAGCCGGTCGACGCCACCGGCCGACCCGCCCCCGACGGCCCTGGGCGGTCCCGGGCGGTCCCGGGCGGTCCCGGACGGGCGCCCGTCCGGGACCGCCTACCCTGGACGCATGACCAGCAGCAGCGACCGGAGCCCGGTAGTGGACGTTCAGGCACCCAAGACCTACGAAGTGCGCACTTACGGGTGCCAGATGAACGTCCACGACTCCGAGCGATTGTCCGGCCTGCTGGAGGAGGCCGGGTACGTGCGGGCACCCGAGGACGCCGACGGCGACGCCGACGTGGTCGTCTTCAACACCTGCGCCGTCCGCGAGAACGCCGACAACCGGCTGTACGGCAACCTCGGCCGGCTCGCGCCCAGGAAGGCGGACCGGCCCGGGATGCAGATCGCGGTGGGCGGCTGCCTCGCGCAGAAGGACCGCGACACCATCGTGAAGAGGGCCCCCTGGGTCGACGTGGTCTTCGGCACGCACAACATCGGCCAGCTGCCGGTGCTGCTGGAGCGCGCTCGCATCCAGGAGGAGGCGCAGGTCGAGATCGCCGAGTCGCTGGAGGCCTTCCCCTCCACCCTGCCGACCCGGCGCGAGAGCGCCTACGCCGCCTGGGTCTCGATCTCCGTCGGCTGCAACAACACCTGCACCTTCTGCATCGTCCCGGCCCTGCGCGGCAAGGAGAAGGACCGCCGTACCGGCGACATCCTCGCCGAGATCGAGGCCCTGGTGGCGGAGGGCGTCAGCGAGATCACGCTGCTCGGGCAGAACGTCAACGCGTACGGCTCCGACATCGGCGACCGCGAGGCGTTCAGCAAGCTGCTGCGGGCGTGCGGCACCATCGAGGGCCTGGAGCGGGTGCGGTTCACGTCCCCGCACCCGCGCGACTTCACCGACGACGTCATCGCCGCCATGGCCGAGACGCCGAACGTCATGCCCCAGCTCCACATGCCGCTCCAGTCCGGCTCGGACACCGTGCTCAAGGCCATGCGCCGCTCCTACCGGCAGGAGCGCTACCTCGGGATCATCGAGAAGGTGCGGGCCGCGATCCCGCACGCCGCGATCACCACCGACATCATCGTGGGCTTCCCCGGCGAGACCGAGGAGGACTTCGAGCAGACCCTGCACGTGGTCCGCGAGGCCCGCTTCACCCAGGCCTTCACGTTCCAGTACTCCAAGCGCCCCGGGACCCCGGCCGCCACCATGGAGGGCCAGATCCCCAAGGAGGTCGTCCAGGCGCGCTACGAGCGTCTCGTCGCCCTCCAGGAGGAGATCTCCTGGGACGAGAACAAGAAGCAGGTCGGCCGCACCCTGGAGCTGATGGTCGCCGAGGGCGAGGGCCGCAAGGACGGCGCCACCCACCGGCTCTCCGGCCGCGCACCCGACAACCGCCTGGTCCACTTCACCAAGCCGGACCAGGACGTCCGCCCCGGCGACGTCGTCACGGTCGAGATCACCTACGCCGCCCCGCACCACCTGCTCGCCGAGGGCCCGACACTCGCCGTGCGCCGCACCCGCGCGGGCGACGCCTGGGAGAAGCGGAACGCGGCGGAGACGGCCCCGCCGGCCGGTGTCATGCTGGGCCTCCCGAAGATCGGCGTACCGGAGCCGCTGCCGGTGGCCACGGGAGGCTGCGCGGCGCACTGAACGCCCGCCACGCTCAGGGCACGGCCTGTCCTGAACGACACGGTCCGGGCACGGCCGGCGTTGAACCGTGGTGCCCGGACGTAGGCTGCCGTTCATGCTTGTCGCAGCCGCCGTCTGCCCCTGTCCGCCGCTCCTCGTCCCCGAGGTCGCGGCGGGCGCCGCACCCGAGCTGGACACGGCCCGTGCCGCCTGCGCCGACGCGCTCGGCGTGCTCGCCGCGGCCCGCCCCGACCTGCTGCTCGTCGTCGGCCCCGCCGAGCGGCCCGGCCGCGGCGTGTTCCCCCAGGGCAGCAGGGGCACCTTCCGCGGCTACGGCGTCGGGATCGACGTACACCTGGGAGCGGGGCCGCCGGCGGGCGGACGGACCGGCGACGGCGCGGCCGGGGAGCGGGAGCTGCCCGGGTCGCTCGCCGTCGGTGCCTGGCTGCTGGAGCGCGCCGGATGGGCCGGCGCGCCGGTCGAGGCGCTCGGCGTCGGCGAGCCCCTGGAGGCCGACCGGTGCGTGGCGACCGGCCGGGAGCTGGCCGGCCGGGCCGCCCGGGTGGCGATGCTGGTCATGGGTGACGCCAGCGCCTGCCGCACCCTCAAGGCGCCCGGCTACCTCGACGAGCGGGCCGCCCCCTTCGACGCCGAGGCGGCCCGGGCCCTCGGCACCGCGGACCTCGCGGCGATCAAGGACCTCGACACCGGCCTGGCGTTCCGCCTCAAGGCCTCCGGCCGCGCGCCCTGGCAGGTCCTCGCCGGTGCGGCCGAGGGCGCCGGTCTCGCTGGCGCGCTGCTCTACGACGACGCGCCGTACGGCGTCGGCTACCTCGTCGCGACCTGGTCCTGAGACGCCCCCGCGGAACGGCGGACGGCCGGAGCCCGCGGAACGACGGGCAGGCCGGGAGCCCGTGGAACGGCGGACGGCCGGGAGCCCGGTGGCTCTCGGCCGTCCGCCGATCAACGGGACCCGCCCGGCTCAGGAAGCCGGCGGCGGACCCTCCGGCCGCGTCGGGGTGGTGGCGTCCACCGGCGCCGTGCCGCCCATGGCGTCCGGGTGCACGAACCGGTCCATCGCGTGCTTGGCCCTGCCCGTGCCCGTCTGGATCTTGTCGCTGTACTTGCCCTTGGTCTTCTCGTCGACGACCCGCGCGGCCTTGTCCATGCCGTGCTGGAGCTTGTCGATCTTGTCCTCGTGCTGCTGCGCGAGGTGCGAGGCCTTGTCCTTGGCCGGGGCGAGCTTGGCCTTCAAATTCTCCAAAAGACCCATGGTTACCTTCCCTGTGGCTTCCCGCGCGGGCCGCTATGTGCGGGCGTTCTCGCCGGCTTCGTTGTCGGCGGCTTCCCGCGCCGACTGCTGCTTGGGGATCTCGGTGCTCTCGTCGGCCGTGACCGCGTCGGCGGGCTCCGGCTCCGGCTCCGTCCGCGCGTCCACACCGCCGTGGCCGCCGTCGGCGAGACTGCCGTCGGCGTCACTGCCGTCGCTGTGACCGCCGGCGTCGCCCTCCGTCGAGCCGGAGCCCTTCGCCGCCGTCGCCTCGGCCGTCTCCCGCGCCGCGCTCTCCGTCGCGTTCTCCGCCGTGTTTTCTGCCGTGTTCTCCACTTCGGGCCCGGCCGGCTCGACACCGGCCGTGACCTCGGCGCCGGGCTCCTCCGTCGCCTTCGACTTCTTCCCGAGGAGCCGTGCAAAAACGCCCATATCCACTCCATACGTTACTCGTGCGAGCGAAATCCCGCGTGACCCGGTGCGCCCGTCGGCGCCACCCCGGTCGCCGCCTCTCGTGGGCGGCAGGAACCTCGCAACGGCAACGAAGCCCGGACATGTACCGTCACGTAACTCGTTCGAGAGCCGCTTCCGAGGTTTGCGAGACTGGTGCCGTGAGCAGCGCACCCTCCGCCCCCCGTGTCATCGCCGTCGTCGGCCCCACCGCGGCCGGAAAGTCGGACCTCGGCGTCTTCCTGGCCCAACGGCTCGGCGGGGAGGTCGTCAACGCCGACTCCATGCAGCTGTACCGGGGGATGGACATCGGCACCGCCAAGCTGACGCCCGAGGAGCGTGCCGGGGTACCGCACCACCTCCTCGACATCTGGGACGTGAGCGTCACGGCCTCCGTCGCCGAGTACCAGCGGCTCGCCCGCGCCCGCATCGACGCCCTGCTCGCCGAGGGCCGCTGGCCGATCCTGGTCGGCGGCAGCGGGCTCTACGTCCGCGGCGCCGTCGACAACCTGGAGTTCCCCGGTACCGACCCCGAGGTCAGGGCCCGCCTGGAGGAGGAACTCGCGCTGCGCGGCTCCGGCGCCCTGCACGCCCGGCTGGCCGCCGCCGACCCCGAGGCCGGGCGGGCCATCCTGCCCAGCAACGGCCGCCGGATCGTCCGCGCGCTGGAGGTGATCGAGATCACCGGCCGCCCCTTCACCGCCAACCTCCCCGGCCACGACTCGGTGTACGACACCGTCCAGATCGGCGTCGACGTGGCCCGCCCCGAACTCGACGAGCGCATCGCGCTGCGCGTCGACCGGATGTGGGAGGCGGGCCTCGTGGACGAGGTGCGCGCACTGGAGGCGCACGGGCTGCGCGAGGGCCGCACGGCGTCGCGCGCCCTCGGCTACCAGCAGGTCCTCACGGCGCTCGCCGGCGAGTGCACGGAAGCGGAGGCGCGGGCCGAGACCGTCCGTGCCACCAAGCGCTTCGCGCGCCGCCAGGATTCATGGTTCAGGCGCGACCCGCGGGTGCACTGGTTGAGTGGGGCCGCGGCGGACCGCCAGGAACTTCCGCGGCTGGCCCTGGCGTTGGTCGAACGACCGGTCACAGCCTGATCACGTCATGGCATCGGGATGCGCCACCGGTCATCCCGGCCTCCGGCGCCGTGCCATCATCGAGCTTCGATCGCAAGTGGAGTCCTAGGTTGGGAGGGCGCGTGGCGATGGAGGCCGGCCCTCGCGACACCGCACAAGACGCCGAGCACGTCGCGGTAGGGCCCAGTGCGGCCGAGGAGCCTGAGGACAGGCTGAGCTCGGACGGTCCGGACGACACGGTGGGCGGCGGCGTGACCGCCGACGGCCCCGAACCGGAGGAGATGTTCGCGAGCGGCCCCGAGGTCGAGGTCGAACTCCGCCCGCAGCGCCGCCTGCGTCTGTGGCAGCTGGCCCCCATCGTGGGCCTGGCCGCGGTCGGCTCCCTGATGTTCGCGTTCCCGCTGGCCTTCGACTTCGGCGACAGCGGCGCGGTGATCGCCATGCTGGGCCTGCTGATCTGCTTCTGCGCGGCAGGCTGGGGCATGACGGCCGCCCGCCGGGTGGGCTACACCTGGCCGGGCGTCCCGGCGAGGGGCTCGGGCCGGAGACCCGACTGGCGCGTGGTGATCGGCTACGTACTCCTGGTGGCGATCGTGGTGGTCCTGGCCGTCTGGCGCGTGGCGCGACTGCGCTGAGGCAGAGAGCCCCGAAGGGGCGCGGGAACTGCGCGACCAGCTCCCACCGGGCCCGCAGCCCATGCACCACGCGACGCTCCTCTACCCTCGAAGAATGAGCATCCCCTTCCTCAAGGGCCACGGCACCGAGAACGACTTCGTGATCGTCCCGGACCCGGACAACGCCCTCGACCTCACCCCGGCCGCCGTGGCCGCCCTCTGCGACCGCAGGGCCGGCCTCGGCGCCGACGGCGTGCTGCACGTCGTACGGTCCGCCGCGCACCCGGAGGCCAAGGGGATGGCCGCCGAAGCGGAGTGGTTCATGGACTACCGCAACGGCGACGGCTCGATCGCCGAGATGTGCGGCAACGGCGTGCGCGTCTTCGCCCGCTACCTCCAGCAGGCCGGTCACGTCACCGAGGGCGACCTCGCCGTCGCCACCCGGGGTGGCGTCAAGTCCGTCCACATCGACAAGGCCGGCGACATCACCGTCGGCATGGGCCGCGCCCGGCTCCCCGAGGGGGACGTCACAGTGAGCGTCGGTGACCGCGCCTGGCCCGCGCGGAACGTGAACATGGGCAACCCGCACGCCGTCGCCTTCGTCGAGGACCTCGCGGAGGCCGGCGACCTCTACACCCCGCCGCCCTTCAGCCCGCCGTCGGCCTACCCCGAAGGTGTCAACGTCGAGTTCGTCGTGGACCGTGGCCCCGGTCACGTCGCGATGCGCGTGCACGAGCGCGGCTCCGGTGAGACCCGCTCCTGCGGCACCGGCGCCTGCGCGGTCGCCGTGGCCGCGGCCCGCCGCGACGGAGCCGACCCGGCGGTCACCGGGATTCCGGCGACGTACACCGTGGATCTGCCCGGCGGACGGCTCGTCATCACGGAACGGCCCGACGGTGAGATCGAGATGACCGGCCCCGCCGTGATCGTGGCCGCGGGCGAGATCGACGCCGAATGGCTGGAAAACGCCGTCCGTTGAGCTGACCGCACGTAGTGAACCGTGGTCCGGGGCGTCGTACCGCACCCGGATCCACGGCCCCGCTCGGCCTCGGTGGCGAGAAACACCGGCCACCCGCCGAACAGGTGGCGCAAAATCGTAAACCTCCAAATCGTCGCTCGATGGGGTGATCCGTTTCACGCTCGGCGGGAGGCGGTCAATCGGGCGCGACGGGCTCGATAGCATCAAGCACCGGCACGGACGGGGGGACGTCGCCAATCCCTGAGCCACGTATGCCCTGGGGCCCCGTCCGCCGGTCCACGAGCCGGAGGTGTGCCCATGAGTGCGGAGGCCACGAACCCTGCGACGCCCGGTCCTGTAGTGCCCACAGTGGCCCGCAGGAAGGCCCGCCCCCGGATCGACCTGCGTCGACTCGGACTGGCCGCGCTGCTCGGCAACGCCGCCCGCGGCAGACTGCCGGACGCCATCGGCCACGTCGCCGAGGCGCACCGCGCCCATTACCCCGACGCCGACCTCGAACCGCTGCGCCGCGCCTACGTGCTGGCCGAGTCGTCGCACCGCGGCCAGATGCGCAAGAGCGGCGAGCCGTACATCACGCACCCGCTCGCGGTGACGCTGATCCTCGCCGAACTCGGCGCCGAGACCACGACCCTGACCGCCTCTCTGCTCCACGACACCGTCGAGGACACCGAGGTGACGCTCGACCAGGTGGGGGAGGAGTTCGGCGCGGAGGTCCGCTACCTGGTCGACGGGGTGACCAAGCTCGAGAAGGTCGACTACGGGGCCGCCGCCGAACCCGAGACGTTCCGGAAGATGCTCGTCGCCACCGGCAGCGACGTCCGGGTGATGTCGATCAAGCTCGCCGACCGGCTGCACAACATGCGCACCCTCGGCGTGATGCGCCCCGAGAAACAGGCCCGCATCGCCAAGGTGACCCGGGACGTCCTCATCCCGCTCGCCGAACGGCTCGGCGTGCAGGCGCTCAAGACCGAGCTGGAGGACCTGGTCTTCGCGATCCTGCACCCCGAGGAGTACGCCCACACCCGCGAGCTGATCGCGGAGAACACCGCCCGCGCGGACGACCCCCTCGCCGACATCGCCGACGAGGTGCGCGCGGTGCTGCGCGAGGCCGACATCCCGGCCGAGGTCCTCATCCGCCCCCGGCACTTCGTCTCCGTCCACCGTGTCAGCCGCAAGCGCGGCGAACTGCGCGGCTGCGACTTCGGCCGGCTGCTGGTGCTGGTCAACGAGGACGCGGACTGTTACGCCGTCCTCGGTGAACTGCACACCTGTCTGACCCCGGTGGTCTCGGAGTTCAAGGACTTCATCGCGGTACCGAAGTTCAACCTGTACCAGTCGCTCCACACGGCGGTCGCCCGCCCCGACGGGCAGGTCGCCGAGGTCCTCATCCGCACCCACCAGATGCACAAGGTCGCCGAGGCGGGGGTCGTCGCCCTCGGCAACCCCTACGCGCAGGCCGCCGACGCGCCCGCCGCGGACACCGCCGACGACGCCGCCGACGGCGAACGCGCCGACCCCACCCGCCCCGGTTGGCTCTCCCGTCTCCTCGACTGGCAGAAGGCCGCGCCCGACACCGACACCTTCTGGTCCACCCTGCGCGAGGACCTCGCCCAGGACCGCGAGATCACCGTCTTCCGCCCCGACGGCGGCACCCTCGGCCTCCCCGAGGGCGCCACCTGCGTCGACGCCGCCTACGCCCAGTACGGCGAGGACGCCCACGCCTGCATCGGCGCCCGCGTCAACGGCCGCCTCGCGACCCTCAGCACGGTCCTGAAGGACGGCGACACCGTCCAGCTCCTGATGGGCCAGGACCCCGCCTCCGAGCCCTCCCGGGAGTGGCTGGAGCACGCCCACACGCCCGCCGCGCGCATCGCCATCCAGCGCTGGCTCGCCACCCACCCGACGACCGCCGCGGAGGAGCTGCCGGCCCCCGTGCCGAGCCGTCCCGTGCCCGAGCCCCAGGCACCCGCCCCGCGTACCGCCAGCGCCGTGGTCGTCGACCGCCCGGAGGCGGCCGTACGGCTGGCGGGCTGCTGCACCCCCGTACCGCCCGACGAGGTCACCGGTTTCGCGGTACGCGGGGGAGTGGTCACCGTGCACCGGATGGAGTGCGCCGCGGTGGCCCACATGAAGGGCACCGGCCGCCCGGAGGTGGCCGTGAGCTGGGGCGACAGCTCGGGCTGCCGGGTCACCCTGGTCGCCGAATCGTTCGGCCGCCCCCATCTGCTCGCCGACCTCACCGAGGCGATGGCCCAGGAGGGCGCCGAGATCGTCTCGGCGACCGTGGAACCGCCCACCCAGCAGCGCGTCCGCCACACCTACACGGTGGAGCTCCCCGACGCGGCCCACCTGCCGACCCTGATGCGCGCGATGCGCAACGTGCCCGGCGTGTACGACGTGGGCCGGGCGCGACACCAGTGATGCCGTCCTCACCAGGCACGTCACCGGAGTGAGCCGAACGAAATACCGGTGACCTACCCGTTCGGGTGGTTTGGTCGCGAGTCGTCACCGTACGTCGCGAACGCGCTGGTAGCGGTGGTCCATGCCGCTCACCCTCCGCACCCGCCCGCTCAGGCACCGGCGGGCCGCCGCCCTCCTCGCCTCCGCCGTCTCCGTCGCCCTCCTCGGCGCGAGCGCACCGCCGGCCCAGCTGGGCCTCGGCGACCGGCTCTTCCCGTACCTCGGCAACCCGGGGTACGACGTGGCGTCGTACGACCTCTCCTTCACCTACTCCGGCAGCAACAGCAAGCCGCTGCAAGCCGTCACGACCATCGACGCGGTCACCACGGCTGACCTGGACCGGCTCAACCTCGACTTCGCGCACGGCAAGGTCGAGTCCGTGGCGGTCGACGGCCGGCCCGCCGCGTACGCCAGTGCCGGCGAGGACCTGGTCGTCACACCGGACCGGCCGCTGCGGCGGGGCGGCTGGACGCGCATCACGGTCCGGCACACCAGCGACCCGGTGCCCGCCAAGGACCAGGACGGCGGCTGGGTGCGCACCACCGACGGGCTCGCCATGGCCAACCAGGCGGACGCCGCCCACCTGGTCTTCCCGTGCAACGACCACCCGTCCGACAAGGCGATGTTCACCTTCCACGTGACCGCCCCCGACGCCTACACGGTCGTCGCCAACGGCCTGCCCACCGAATCGGTCCGCACCGGCGGCCGGACCACCTGGACCTATCGCACCCAGCACCCCATGGCCACCGAACTGGCCCAGGTCTCCATCGGCCGCTCCGCCGTAGTGCACCGCAAGGGGCCGCACGGGCTGCCGGTCCGTGACGTCGTCCCCAGCGCCGACGCCAAGAAGCTCGAACCCTGGCTGGCCAAGACCCCGGACCAGATCGCCTGGCTCGAGGGCAAGGTCGGACCGTACCCGTTCGAGACGTACGGCGTGCTCATGGCACAGGCGGCCACCGGGTTCGAGCTGGAGACCCAGACCCTCTCCCTCTTCGAGAAGAACCTGTTCGCCGAACCCGCTTACCCCAAGTGGTACATCGAGTCGATCATGGTGCACGAGCTGTCCCACCAGTGGTTCGGCGACAGCGTCAGCCCGCGCGTGTGGTCGGACGTCTGGCTCAACGAGGGCCACGCCACCTGGTACGAGGAGCTGTACGCGGAGGAGAAGGGCCACCACCCCATGATCGACCGCATGAAGGCGGCCTACGGCCAGTCCGACGCCTGGCGCGCCGCCGGCGGCCCGCCCGCGCGGCCCAAGGCCCCCGCACCGGGCCAGAAGATCAGCATCTTCCGGCCGAACATCTACGACGGCGCGGCCCTCGCCCTCTACGCCCTGCGCCAGGAGATCGGCAGGCCGGCCTTCGAGCGTCTGGAGCGGATCTGGGTACAGCGCCACAAGGACGGCGACGCCACCACGGCCGACTTCGTCCAGCTGGCCTCCGCGATCGCCGGACGTGACCTCACCGGCTTCTTCGACGCCTGGCTGTACGGCGAGAAGACCCCGCCGATGCCCGGTCACCCGGACTGGAAGCAGGTCCCGGCCAAGCAGCCGCGCAAGGCCCACAAGTGACGACGGGGCCGGCCCCGGAAAAACGGCGGGGCCGGCCCCGGCAATGACGCCCCGGCAATAACACGGTGCCGAGGCGGCGCCCACCGTGCGACCATCATGGGGCCGGCGCTGCACGGGTCACCGGGAATCTCCCGGGGTACTCGTACGTTGAAGAGGTGTCGGCGCAACAACCGCCGGCACCGGCATTCCCATCGACACTAAGGACCCAATGACCTCCTCTTCTTCCCCTTCCCAGGACACCAGGCGCCTCGCGCAGGACTACCCCGACGGTCTTCGGGCCGATGCCCTGATGGAAGAGGACGTCGCCTGGAGCCACGAGATCGACGGAGAGCGGGACGGCGACCAGTTCGACCGCTCCGAGCGCGCGGCCCTGCGCCGTGTCGCGGGCCTCTCCACCGAACTCGAGGACGTCACCGAGGTCGAGTACCGACAGCTCCGACTGGAGCGGGTCGTACTGGTCGGGGTGTGGACCTCGGGCACCGCACAGGACGCGGACAACTCCCTCGCGGAACTCGCTGCCCTCGCCGAGACGGCGGGCGCGCTGGTGCTCGACGGCGTCATCCAGCGCCGCGACAAGCCCGACGCGGCCACTTACATCGGCTCCGGCAAGGCCCTGGAGCTGCGCGACATCGTCCTCGAGTCCGGCGCCGACACGGTCATCTGCGACGGTGAGCTGAGCCCCGGCCAGCTGATCCAGCTGGAGGACGTCGTCAAGGTCAAGGTCATCGACCGGACCGCCCTGATCCTGGACATCTTCGCCCAGCACGCCAAGTCTCGGGAGGGCAAGGCGCAGGTCGCGCTCGCGCAGATGCAGTACATGCTGCCGCGGCTGCGAGGCTGGGGTCAGTCACTGTCCCGGCAGATGGGTGGCGGTCGCGGCGGCCTGGCCACGCGTGGCCCCGGTGAGACCAAGATCGAGACGGACCGGCGCCGGATCCGCGAGAAGATGGCGAAGATGCGCCGGGAGATCGCGGACATGAAGACCGGCCGCGAGATCAAGCGCCAGGAGCGCCGTCGCAACAAGGTGCCGTCCGTCGCCATCGCGGGCTACACCAACGCCGGCAAGTCCTCCCTGCTCAACCGCCTCACGGGCGCCGGTGTCCTGGTCGAGAACGCCCTGTTCGCGACCCTGGACCCGACGGTCCGCCGGGCCGAGACCCCCGGCGGCCGCCTGTACACCCTGGCGGACACCGTCGGATTCGTCCGCCACCTGCCCCACCACCTGGTCGAGGCGTTCCGCTCCACCATGGAGGAGGTCGGCGACTCCGACCTGATCCTGCACGTGGTCGACGGCTCGCACCCGGCTCCGGAGGAGCAGCTGGCCGCCGTGCGCGAGGTGATCAGGGACGTCGGCGCCACCGACGTACCCGAGATCGTCGTGATCAACAAGGCGGACGCGGCGGACCCCCTGGTCCTCCAGCGCCTGCTTCGCGTCGAGAAGCGGTCCATCGCCGTCTCGGCCCGCACGGGCCAGGGCATCGACGAACTGCTGGCCCTCCTCGACAACGACCTGCCCCGCCCGTCGGTCGAGATCGAGGCCCTGGTCCCGTACACGCACGGCAAGCTGGTCGCTCGCGCCCACAACGAGGGCGAGGTCCTCTCGGAGGAGCACACCGCCGAGGGCACCCTCCTCAAGGTCCGCGTGCACGAGGAACTGGCGTCGGACCTCGCGCCGTACGTCCCGGCACCGCTGGCGTGACGACCGTTACGTGACGGCCCCGCTCCCTTTCGAGGGAGCGGGGCCTTCACATACCCAGGGGCGCGGGGAACCGCGCGACGAGCCACGACGGCGCTGAACCCGCCCGTGGACAGCGGCTCCCACGACGATCGGGCGACCCCACCGCCCTCACTGCCCGGCGAACTCCTTGCTGACCGTCTCGTACACACCCCTCGCCACGGCCCCGAAGCGGGGCCCGGCCAGCCACCCCGAGCTCACCGGCCCGATGGACGTGTTGGACACCAGCGCCACCTTCCCGTCGGCACCCTTCTCCACCCAGCCGCCGCCGGACGCCCCGCCGGTCATCGTGCACCCGATCCGGTACATCGTCGGCGCCGCCGCGTCCACCGACAGTCGCCCCGGCTTGTCCGCGCACTGGTAGAGCAACGACCCGTCGTACGGCTTGGCCGCCGGATACCCCGTGGCCGTGATGCTCGACACCTTCGGCACGGCCGGCGCGTCGAAGTTCACCGGGAGCGCCGAACCGACCGTCTCCTCCAGGGACTTGCCCCCACTGCCCTGCTCCGGCGTCACATGGATCACCGCGTAGTCGTACGACGCGCCGTCGCCGCCGGTCTCCCCGCCCTGGTCGATCCACTGCTGCGAGGTCTGCGCCCCGTCACCCCACCACACCCCGTACGGCGCGACCTCCGACCGGGTCGCCTGCGCCAGCGCCGCACCGGTGAGACCCCTGTCGTTGTACGACGGCACGAACGCGATGTTGCGGTACCAGCCGCCCTTCTTCCCCGCGTGCACACAGTGGCCCGCCGTCCACACCAGGTTGGACTTGCCCGGGTGCGCGGGGTCCTCAACCACCGTCGCCGAGCAGACCATCGTGCCCTCGGGGGAGTCGAAGAAGACCTTCCCCGCCGTGGCCGCGCCGGCGTGGTACGTCGGCGGAACCGCCTTCGCCTGAACCGGTGCCGGAGCCGGATCGGTCACCCCCTGGTCGCCGGAGAGGTCGTTGTCGTCGACGCCCTTGTTCTTGTCCGGGTCGTCGGCGTCCCGCATCCGGTGCGGGTCCCACAGGCCCTTGATGATGGGGTTGACGAAGTCGTTGGCCTCACGCAGCCAGTCGTCCCGGTTCCAGTTCTTCCAGGCACCGTGTTTCCACTTGTCGATGTCGATCCCGTGCTCTTTGAGCTTGTTCTTGATGTCGTCCGGGATCTTTATCTTGCCGTCGCCGGGGTCCGAGGAGACGGACGCGGACGCCGGGCCGCCCGCGTTGTCGTCGCTGGAGCCGCCGCACGCGCCGACGGTGAGCGCCAGCGCCGAGGCGAGGGCGACGCCCGCCAGCGCCCGCGGTGCGCGCCCTCCCCGCCGAGGGACGGACGACGGCCGGATGGATCGCATGGTGGTGACTCCCCCTGTCGGTAAGGAACTTCAGCGCCACACACTATGCGCTCGCTGTGGGGGTCCACCCATGGCCGGGCAACGGTTTCGCTACGGGTCTCACCAGCGGGGCAACCGCAGTTCGTAGCCGGGATCCACGCGCCGCATGTAACCGGTGTCGTCCCGTGTGCGCATTCCCGACTGCAGGTACAGGCGGTGCAGACGGTCGAGAACCTCGTGATCGAGTTCCACACCGAGGCCGGGACCGGTGGGGACGCGGACCTCCCCGTCCCTGAACTCCAGTACACCGGGCCGGATCACGTCGTCGGCGCCGTTCCACGGGTAGTGCGTGTCACAGGAGTGGTCCAGGTTCGGGATCGCCGCCGCGACATGGGTCATCGCGGCGAGGCTGATGCCGAGGTGCGAGTTGGAGTGCATGGACAGCGTGATCCCGAACGCTTCGCAGACGGCCGCGAGTTCACGGGTGCGTCGCAGTCCGCCCCAGTAGTGGTGGTCGGTGAGCAGCACCTGGATCGCGTTCTGCTCGATCGCGGGCCTCAGATGCTCCCAGGCGACCACGCACATGTTGGTGGCGAGGGGGAGGGGCGAGTCCTTCGCCACCGCCGCCATGCCCTCGATGCCCGCGGTCGGGTCCTCCAGGTATTCGAGGACGTCCTTGAGCTCGTCGGCGACGTACTTCGACGTCTGCACCGACCAGGCCACGTTGGGGTCCAGTCGCAGCGGCTGCCCGGGGAACGCCTCGGCCAGCGCCCGCATCGCCGCGATCTCCTCGTCCGGCGGGAACACACCGCCCTTCAGCTTGAACGACCGGAAGCCGTAGCGCTCCTGCATCAGCCGCGCCTGCTCGACGACCCCGGCCGGGTCCAGCGCCGGGCCCCAGTCGTCGCCGACCGCCGGGCGGCCGTCCAGGGCGGGGTGCTCCGCCCACTTGTAGAAGAGGTACGCCGCGAACGGCACCGACTCCCGGACCCTACCGCCGAGCAGATCGCTGACCGGGCGTCCGAGCAGCTTGCCCTGGGCGTCGAGACAGGCCACCTCCACCGCGCTCGTGGTCCAGCCGCGTTCGTGGGAACTGGGCACGGTCGGCAGCAGCGCCGCGTCGATCGCCGCCGACACCGCCGTCGTGTCGAAGACGTCCAGGCCGACGACCGTGTGCGCGGCCGCCTCGAGGCGCTCCAGACGCGCCGTCCCACCGGGGGACTCCCCGAGCCCCACGGTGCCGTCCTCCAGGACCAGTTGCAGCACGATCCGCAGGGCGAGCGGCTCGTGCACACCGTTCGAGTTGAGCAGCGGCGGGTCGCGGAAGGCGATGGGGGTGATGACCAGTTCCCTGATCCGGGTGGGCTTCATGCGTGGACGACCTCCAGTCCGTGATCGATGAGTGCCGCGAGCCGGGCCACATGCTCCGGCGTGGGGTCGACGAGCGGCGCGCGGCCCCCGCCCACGGCCGGACTGCGGAGCGCCCCCCGGCCTTGACCCGGCGGTGGGCAGGCCGTTGAAGAACACGAAGGCGTCGCCCTTCCCGGGCACCTGACCGAACGCCCGGACGATGCGCTGCCTCTCTGCTCGATGTCGAGAACAACACCCCTTGGAATCTCACGACTCCCTCGTGTTCATATCCATGAATCCTCTTCATGGATCTAAATACTGAGCCAAGCTATGAATCTCTTGATCCGCATGTCAAGACATGACGCGGAGTTCACCGAAGGGCAGGGGATCTCAAGGTGACGGCAAGGATCTTCGGAGCGACCCGTAACCCGCCGGACGGTCCGGGGTTGTAGCGGTGGGGGTCCGGCTGCCTGTGTCCGGTACCTCCCGAACAACTCGCCCCTGGACAGCGGGAGGACAGCGAGCCGTGGCCGTGACGGAGTCGGTGACTGGGGAAACGTTTGGGGGAGCACCCGGGGCGCACGAGGTGATTCTCAGGCGCCAGTCCGCGCGCGAGTCGCGGGCCCGCACCTATGCCCGAGCCCTCCCCATCGTGCCGGTGCGGGCACGCGGACTGACCATCGAGGGTGCCGACGGCCGCCGCTACCTGGACTGCCTCTCCGGTGCCGGCGCCCTCGTACTCGGCCACAACCACCCCGTCGTGCTGGAGGCGATCCGCAAGGTACTCGACTCCGGCGCTCCGCTCTCCGTGCTCGATCTGGCGACCCCCGTGAAGGACGCCTTCATCACCGAACTGTTCCGCACCCTGCCGCCCGGCCTCGCAGGCCGCGCCCGCGTCCAGTTCTGCGGGCCCGCCGGGACGGACGCCGTCGAGGCCGCCTTCAAACTGGTGCGCGCCGCGACCGGACGCACCGGCATCCTCGCCTTCACCGGTGCGTACCACGGGATGACCGCGGGTGCGCTGGCCGCCTCCGGCGGAGCAGGCGACGTCCGGGTCGCCCGGCTGCCCTATCCGCAGGACTACCGCTGCCCGTTCGGCGTCGGCGGCCCGCAGGGCGCGGAACTCGCCGCCCGCTGGACCGAGTCCCTGCTCGACGACCCCAAGTCCGGCGTCCCGCAGCCCGCCGGCATGATCCTCGAACCCGTCCAGGGCGAGGGCGGGGTGCTGCCCGCCCCCGACGACTGGCTCCGCCGGATGCGCCGGCTCACGGCGGACCGGTCCATCCCCCTGATCGCGGACGAGGTCCAGACCGGGGTGGGCCGGACCGGCGCCTTCTGGGCCGTCGAGCACAGCGGTGTCACCCCTGACGTGATGGTCCTCTCCAAGGCCATCGGCGGCAGCCTCCCCCTCGCGGTCGTCGTCTACTGCGACGACCTCGACGTCTGGGAACCCGGCGCCCACGCCGGCACCTTCCGCGGCAACCAGCTCGCCATGGCCGCCGGTACCGCCACCCTCGCCCACGTCCGCGAGAACGCCCTCGCCGACCGGGCACGCCTGCTCGGCACCCGCATGCTGAGCCAACTCCGCCGACTCCAGAACGATTTCGCCTGCGTGGGAGACGTACGCGGACGAGGCCTGATGATCGGCGTGGAACTGGTCGACCCAGAGAAGGAGCGACGTCCGCGGGGGGAGGCCACCCCTGCCCCCGGCTCCGTCTCCGACTCCCGGCCCGGCTCCGTTTCCCGGCTCGGGTCCGGGTTCTGCTCCAGCGGTGCGGGCAGTGGGGGTGACGGTGTGGCCCGGTCCGGACCGCATCCCGCCGCCCCAGACCTGGCCGCCGCCGTCCAACGAGCCTGCCTGGAGCGGGGTCTGATCGTTGAGCTGGGTGGACGGCACGCCGGTGTCGTGAGGCTTCTCCCGCCGCTGACGATCACCGACGAACAGGCGGCCGCCGTAATGGACCGCCTCGCCGACGCCGTGGCGGCGGTGGCCCGCGACCCGGCCGCGCACGGCGTCCGCCCCCGCCAACCCGACGGCCTCAAGGATCCGGCCGACTAGCCGGGGCGCCCGGAAATCCGGAAGAGCCGGAAGGCCTCCCAAGCTCCAGCAGCGCCTGAAGACCGGCACGACCCTGGACGTGGGCAAGGCTCCTGACGCCGGCATGACCCTGGCAGCCGTGCTGGGCCTCGCTCCCGGCCGGCCCACCGGGGTCAAACCGGTCGCCCTCCGCCGGAACCCCCACATCATCCACACCACCCTGTCCCCCTCATCCGTCTCCTCTCCCCTCATCCGTCTCGTCTGCCGTCTCTCGCCTTCGTCGCCCGCCCGGACCCGCCGCACTCGACTCCCGACCCCGTCGGCCCCACTCGCCCCGCTCCCGCACGACGCGCATCCGCACCGCCCGAGCCCCGAGGAGCCCCGTGAACGCCACCCCCGACCCCGACGACCCCGGAGACCAGGGCCCACAGGGACGTCCCCTTCCACTCGCCGAGTCGGTCCCCCAGCAACGCGGCCGCGCCTGCCGGCCCGAAAGGCCGAACGACGACACGGAGGACCTTTTGGAACACCCGGATCCCCACACCGCCGCCCAGGCCGCGGCCGTGGAGAACCTGCTCCGCTGCTGGGCGCGCGAGACGAACCTCCCCGCGCCCGACAACGGCACCCTCCGCATCCCGTTGCCCGCCAGCGGTACCGTCCTGATCACCCCCGTCCGCCACTGGTCCCCGACCGGCTGGCACCGCTTCGGCCCACCCCAGCTCTCCGGCGCCCCCGGCTCCGCGCCACCTGTGGACGCGGTCACCCTCGCCGCCCTGCTCGCCCGAGAGACAGCGCCCGGACCCAGGGGCACGGCCGCCCGGGCCGAAACCGCCCCCGGCCGAGCCGCCGCCGACGGCGCACTTCACGTCCGCGAGGGCGCATCCGCCACCCCGGACGCTCCGGACGTCCCTTCCGATGACGACCTCGTGGCCCGCGTCGCCGACTCCCTGCGCCGCACCGCCACCTTCATCGCGGACCGGCGCGCCCGTCCCGCCGACGGCCCCGACCGTTTCCTCGCCGCCGAGCAGGCGCTCCTCCTCGGACATCCACTGCACCCGACCCCGAAGAGCCGCGAGGGCCTGACCGAGTCCGAATCCCGGCGCTACTCACCGGAGCTGCGCGGCTCCTTTCCGCTGCACTGGATGACGGTCCACTCTTCCCTGCTCGCCACCGACTCGGCCTGGACCGAACGCGGCCGTCCCGTGCCCGCACCCGACCTCATGCGACGCCTCACGGACCAGCCCCTGCCGATGCCGGACGGCCATGCCGCCGCCCTGCCCCTGCACCCCTGGCAGGCCCGCGAGCTCCGTCTCCGCGACGTGTCCGCCGCCCTTCTCGACGCCGGACTCCTCCGTGACCTGGGCCCACTCGGCGCCCCCTGGTATCCCACCTCCTCCGTACGCACCGTCCACCGCACCGGTGCTCCCGCCATGCTCAAGCTGTCGCTGGGCCTGCGCATCACCAACTCCCGCCGGGAGAACCTCCGCAAGGAACTCCACCGAGGCGTCGAGGTGCACCGTCTGCTGCGCACCGGCCTCGCCAAGCAGTGGCAGGCCGTCCACCCGGGCTTCGACATCGTGCGCGACCCCGCCTGGCTGGCCGTCGACGACCAGGACGGCCGGCCCGTGCAAGGACTCGACGTGATGGTCCGGCACAACCCGTTCACCCCGGCCGACGACGTGTCCTGCGTCGCCGGACTGATCACGCCCCGGCCCCACGAGACCCCGGCGTCCAACGACGAGCCGTACCACCAACCGCACCATCAACCGAACCAACAGCCGCACGGCAGTGCACCGCAGTCGTACCGCTCCCGGCTCGCTCGGGTGGTCGCCCGGCTCGCCGAACGCACCGGCCGGCCCGTCGGCGCCGTCAGCGCCGAGTGGTTCCTGCGCTACCTGGAGCAGGTCGTCCGCCCGGTGCTGTGGCTGGACGGCGAGGCCGGCGTCGCGCTGGAGGCGCACCAGCAGAACACCCTGCTCCTGCTGGACGCCGACGGCTGGCCCGCCGGCGGGCGCTACCGTGACAACCAGGGCTACTACTTCCGTGAGTCCCGGCGGGCCGACCTGGATGCCCGGCTGCCCGGCATCGGCGAGCACAGCGACACCTTCGTCTCCGACGAGGTCACCGACGAGCGCTTCGCCTACTACCTCGGCATCAACAACGTGCTCGGCCTCATCGGAGCCTTCGGCTCCCAGCGGCTCGCCGACGAGCGTCTGCTCCTCGCGGCGTTCCGAGGGTTCCTCACCGAGACGGCCTGCGGCCCCGCCCGGCTGCGCAGCTCACTGCCCGCCCGTCTGCTCGACTCACCGGTCCTGCGCTGCAAGGCCAACCTGCTGACCCGCCTGCACGGCCTCGACGAACTCGTCGGCCCGGTCGACACCCAGTCCGTCTACGTCACCATCGCCAACCCCCTCCACTCCTGACGCGCTTTCGCACCGCCGTCTCGCCCACTCGTTGTTCTTCCGTTCCGCCGACCACCGCCCGTCCGTCCTCGACCACCGGTCGCGCCCCGCCGCCCACTGCCCCTACTCCAACGATCACCGCCCTTCCTTCGACGATCACCTGACGTCATTCACCCGACCGAGGAACATGCCCCACCTCGTCTTCTGAGAGGAGCGCACCATGCCTCCCACCGACGCGAGCGCCGACGCAGGCCCCGTACCGGTCCATCCCGGCCGCCCCTACCACCCCGGCCGCTCCGGACCCGCCGAGGACACCAGGGACTGCGAGGACACCCTGGACCTCCGCCTGCCCGCCGAACTCCACGCCCTCTTCACAGGGAAGACACCCCGACCCGACGTCGGCGAGAGACCCGGCGCCGCCACCAGGGGGACGCCGACCCCTGGGCCTCTGGACTCGCCGGACCTGCTCGATCACGTGGACACCTGGGGTCCGACTCCGACGCCTGTCGGCTCCTTCCAGCTCGTGCCGGTTCACATGGGACGCGACCTGCCGGTCATCAGCCGCTGGATGAACGACCCTGCGGTGGCCGCGTTCTGGCAGCTGGCCGGCTCACGGGCGCAGACGGAGGAGTACCTGCGGACCCAACTCGCGGGCGACGGACGCACTGTGCCGTGTCTGGGCCTGCTGGACGGCACCCCCATGAGCTATTGGGAGATCTACCGAGCCGACCTGGATCCCCTCGCCCGCCGCTATCCGGCCCGCCCGCACGACACCGGGTTGCACCTCCTCATCGGCGATGCCTCCGATCGTGGACGGGGACTGGGGTCCGCCCTGCTCAGAGCAGTGGCCGATCTCGTACTGGATCGCCGCCCGGCCTGTGCGCGCGTCGTCGCGGAACCCGATCTTCACAACACCCCCTCCGTGGCCGCCTTCCTCAACGCGGGCTATCGCTACGCCGCCGAGGTCGATCTGCCTGGCAAACGGGCCGCTCTCATGATGAGGGACCGGTCCCTACGTCATCTGATGTAGCGCTGTGTGACTGCGCGTACACATGTAGTACGAAGCGGCGGCCGATCGAGTTCCCGGCCGCTCGAGAAAATTCGAAGCGGCCCGAACTCCGGCCCGCCCCTTCCCCGCTGGGTCCGTCCGTTCAGGCGGCACCGGCGTGATCAGACCTCTCGGCTCCGGCTTGACCGCCCGATTGTCAGCGCCGGGCCGTAGGGTGGTCGCGCTATGACGAAGCCCTCACTCCCTGAACTCCTGCATGCCGCTGTCACAGCCGTCGGCGGCACGGAGCGCCCCGGCCAGGTGACCATGGCCGAATCGGTCGCCGAGGCGATCGACGACGGATCCCATCTGCTGGTCCAGGCCGGCACCGGCACCGGAAAGTCGCTCGGCTACCTGGTGCCGGCGCTGGCACACGGGGAGAGGGTCGTCGTGGCGACGGCGACCCTCGCCCTGCAGAGACAGCTCGTGGAACGGGACCTGCCCAGGACCGTCGACGCCCTGCACCCGCTGCTGCGCCGCCGCCCGGAGTTCGCGATGCTCAAGGGCCGGTCGAACTACCTGTGCCTGCACCGGCTGCACGAGGGGGTGCCGCAGGACGAGGAGGAGGGCCTTTTCGACCAGTTCGAGGCAGCCGCGCCGACCAGCAAGCTGGGTCAGGACCTGCTGCGGCTGCGGGACTGGGCCGACGAGACCGAGAGCGGCGACCGCGACGGCCTCACGCCGGGCGTCTCCGACAAGGCCTGGGCCCAGGTCTCGGTCTCCTCGCGGGAATGTCTCGGCGCCTCCAAGTGCGCCTACGGCGCCGAGTGCTTCGCCGAGCTGGCCCGCGAGCGCGCCAAGCTGGCGGAGGTGGTCGTCACCAACCACGCTCTGCTCGCCATCGACGCCATCGAGGGCGCCCCCGTGCTTCCGCCGCACGAGGTGCTGATCGTGGACGAGGCGCACGAACTGGTCTCCCGGGTCACCGGCGTCGCCACCGGCGAGCTCACTCCGGGCCAGGTCAACCGTGCCGTGCGGCGCGCCGCCAAACTGGTCGACGAGAAGGCCGCCGATCAGCTCCAGACCGCCGCCGAGGGCTTCGAGCGGCTGATGGAGCTGGCCCTGCCGGGCCGCCTCGAGGAGATCCCGGAGGATCTCGGCTACGCCCTCGCGGCTCTGCGGGACGCGGCCCGCACGGTGATCTCGGCGATCGGCACCACACGCGACAAGTCGGTCCAGGACGAGGACGCGGTCCGCAAACAGGCGCTGGCCTCGGTGGAGTCCGTGCACGACGTGGCGGAGCGGATCGTGAACGGCTCCGAGTGGGACGTCGTCTGGTACGAACGGCACGACCGGTTCGGTGCCTCCGTCCGCGTCGCCCCGATGTCGGTGTCGGGCCTGCTGAGGGAAAAGCTCTTCGCGGACCGCTCGGTCGTCCTCACCTCGGCGACCCTGAAACTCGGCGGCGACTTCAACGGCGTCGGTGCCTCCCTGGGCCTCGCCCCGGAGGGCACCGAGGGCGAGGACTTCCCGCAGTGGAAGGGGGTGGACGTCGGCTCGCCCTTCGACTACCCGAAGCAGGGCATCCTCTACGTGGCCAAGCACCTCTCGCGCCCCGCCCGGGACGGTGACCGTGCCGACATGCTCGACGAACTCACCGAACTGATCCAGGCCGCGGGCGGCCGTACCCTCGGGCTCTTCTCCTCGATGCGGGCAGCCCAGCAGGCCGCCGAGGAGCTGCGCGTCCGGATTCCCGAGTTCCCGATACTCCTGCAGGGCGAGGAGACGCTCGGCGAGCTGATCAAGAACTTCGCGGCCGATCCCAGGACGTGTCTCTTCGGCACGCTGTCGCTGTGGCAGGGCGTGGACGTCCCCGGCTCCAGCTGTCAGCTGGTGGTCATGGACAAGATCCCGTTCCCGCGCCCCGACGACCCGCTGATGAGCGCACGACAGAAGGCGGTGGAGGAGGCCGGTGGCAACGGCTTCATGGCGGTCGCCGCCACCCATGCCGCGCTGCTGATGGCCCAGGGTGCGGGCCGACTGGTACGGGCGTCCGGGGACCGGGGCGTGGTGGCCGTACTCGATCAGCGGTTGGCGACCGCGCGGTACGGGAGCTATCTCAAGGCGTCGCTGCCCGACTTCTGGTACACCACGGACCGTAACCAGGTCCGGAAGTCGCTGGCGGCCATCGACGCGGTCGCGCAGCAGGCGGAGGCAGAGTGACGTGGGGGCCGGTCCGTCCCCCCGCCGGGACAGGCCGAGCCCCGCGTCGCAGTAGCTGGGCGCCGGGGTCCGGACAGTGCAGGGCCCCGGAACCGGCGCAGGGGTCCCGGGGCCCGATCTGAGGGCGGGCGACATGATCGCCCGCCGCAGGCGTCACACGCGCCGCAGTACCGCGACGACCTTGCCCAGGATGGTCGCGTCGTCGCCGGGGATCGGCTCGTAGGCCGCGTTGTGGGGGAGGAGCCAGACGTGGCCGTCCTCGCGCTTGAAGCGCTTGACCGTGGCCTCGCCGTCGAGCATGGCGGCGACGATGTCACCGTTCTCGGCGACTGGCTGGCGGCGGACGGTCACCCAGTCGCCGTCGCAGATCGCGGCCTCGATCATGGAGTCACCGACGACCTTCAGCACGAAGAGCTCACCGTCACCGACGAGCTGCCGGGGGAGGGGGAAGACGTCCTCGACGGATTCCTCGGCGAGGATCGGACCGCCGGCGGCGATGCGGCCGACCAGCGGGACATAGGACGCGGCGGGCTTGCCGGCGGTGTCCGTGGGCTGCACGGTCACGGCCTGGTCGGAACCACGCACCTCATAGGCGCGCGGGCGGTGCGGATCGCGCCGCAGGAAGCCCTTGCGCTCCAGTGCCATCAGCTGGTGCGCCACCGAGGAGGTGCTCGACAGGCCGACGGCCTGGCCGATCTCCCGCATCGACGGCGGGTAGCCCCGGCGCTGCACCGAGTCCCGAATCACCTCGATCACCCGGCGCTGCCGGTCGGTGAGCCCGGAGCTGTCGGCCCGGATGCCTGGAGGTCGGCCCGGCAGGGAACGCTTGTGTCCCTCGGGGTTCACGGCTTCGTTCATGGCATGCACCGGGTCGAGTCGGCCCTGGGAGCGGTCCTGGGCGGTGATGGTGGCACTGTCTGCGGTCGTGGTCACGTCGGCCCCTCTCGATGGTCTCCCTGCTGGACAACGGTAGTTGCTTTCGAAAGGTTGCGCCAAACACACGTTCGAGTGAAAAAACGAGGTTCGGCGGACGCGATCACATCTCTAGGTGTATGGCTCATGCGGTATCCGGCGGACAAAAGGTTCATTGTTGTACTCTTCACCGCCGGTGACGGCCTCGTGGGCGGGTGCCAGTCTGCCATCAGTGCCGCCGCCGACCGGGATGTCCGTCCCCATCTGCGCCGGAGTCGCACGTGACCTCCGTGCGGCGCTCACGCTATCTCCGAATCCGCCGTAGCGGTACGTGTGCGACACGCGCAACCTGGCGATGTATCAGCCAATCACCACATCTAGTGGTTGGATTGCTACCGCAGCCCACAAGTTGTGGTCCCCCGGGTCTCCGGTCTCTCTGAGATCGCCTATGCTTGGGGCTGCTTCGCGGGACCCATGAGGTCCGGCGAGCCTGTCGAGTCTGCTGTGAGGAGGGTTGGAGATCATGCACTGCCCCTTCTGCAGGCATCCCGACAGCCGTGTGGTCGACAGCCGTACGACCGATGACGGCACGTCGATCCGCAGGCGCCGCCAGTGCCCCGACTGCTCCCGTCGTTTCACGACCGTGGAGACGTGCTCGCTCATGGTGGTCAAGCGGTCCGGAGTAACCGAGCCATTCAGTCGAACCAAGGTCATCAACGGCGTGCGCAAGGCATGCCAGGGGCGGCCTGTCACCGAGGACGCGCTCGCACAGCTCGGCCAGCGGGTCGAGGAGGCGGTGCGCGCCACCGGAAGCGCCGAGCTGACCACCCACGACGTGGGTCTGGCCATACTCGGCCCGTTGCAGGAGCTCGACCTGGTCGCCTACCTGCGATTCGCCTCCGTCTACCGGGCGTTCGACTCGCTCGAGGACTTCGAGGCCGCGATCGCGGAGCTCAGGCAGGCGGCGCAGGACCCCGTCGCGGACGACGAAGGCGCGGCAGTGGGGAGCCAGGAGGACGGTCGCGGGACGGGCGGGACCACTCGGGTGCCCGCGCCCGCCCATATCGCCGGCTGACGGGCGGACCGGAACCGGTCGGAGGACCCGGATCCGGTTGTCGGACGGCGATCCAGGACTTGTTGCGGGGGCAGCTCAGGGTGCCCGCAACGCCAAAACAGAACAGCGTGTCACGGGAACATCGTGGCATTTCAGGGCGTTTTTGCCCGTAGAGGGAGGCGGCATGACAGAGACGGCGAGCGGTCCGGCACGGAGTTCCCGCGCGAAGGGGACGAAGGCCACCAAGGGACTGCGTATCGAGCGCATCCACACCACCCCCGGCGTGCACCCGTACGACGAGGTGAGCTGGGAGCGCCGTGACGTCGTCATGACCAACTGGCGCGACGGCTCGATCAACTTCGAGCAGCGTGGCGTCGAGTTCCCCGACTTCTGGTCGTTGAACGCGGTCAACATCGTCACCAGCAAGTACTTCCGCGGTGCTGTCGGCACCCCGCAGCGCGAGACCGGCCTCAAGCAGCTGATCGACCGCATCGTGAAGACGTACCGGAAGGCCGGCGAGGACTACAAGTACTTCGCCACGCCCGCCGACGCCGAGATCTTCGAGCACGAGCTGGCGTACGCCCTCCTGCACCAGATCTTCAGCTTCAACAGCCCCGTGTGGTTCAACGTGGGCACCCCGCAGCCCCAGCAGGTCTCCGCCTGCTTCATCCTGTCCGTCGACGACTCCATGGAGTCGATCCTCGACTGGTACAAGGAAGAGGGCATGATCTTCAAGGGCGGCTCCGGAGCCGGCCTGAACCTCTCCCGGATCCGCTCCTCCAAGGAACTGCTCTCCTCCGGCGGCAACGCCTCCGGACCGGTCTCCTTCATGCGCGGCGCCGACGCCTCCGCCGGCACCATCAAGTCGGGCGGCGCCACCCGCCGCGCCGCCAAGATGGTCATCCTGGACGTCGACCACCCCGACATCGAGGGCTTCATCGAGACCAAGGTCAAGGAGGAGGAGAAGATCCGCGCCCTTCGTGACGCGGGCTTCGACATGGACCTGGGCGGCGACGACATCACGTCCGTCCAGTACCAGAACGCCAACAACTCGGTCCGCGTGAACGACGAGTTCATGAAGGCGGTCGAGCAGGGCGGGCAGTTCGGTCTGCGGGCCCGTATGACCGGTGAGGTCATCGAGGAGGTCCAGGCCAAGAGCCTGTTCCGCAAGATGGCCGAGGCCGCCTGGGCCTGCGCCGACCCGGGCATCCAGTACGACGACACCATCAACCACTGGCACACCTGCCCGGAGTCCGGCCGGATCAACGGCTCGAACCCCTGCAGCGAGTACATGCACCTGGACAACACGTCCTGCAACCTCGCCTCGCTGAACCTGATGAAGTTCCTGAAGGACGACGGCAAGGGCCACCAGTCCTTCGACGTCGAGCGCTTCAGCAAGGTCGTCGAGCTCGTCATCACCGCGATGGACATCTCCATCTGCTTCGCCGACTTCCCGACCCAGAAGATCGGCGAGAACACCCGCGCTTTCCGCCAGCTCGGCATCGGCTACGCCAACCTGGGCGCCCTGCTGATGGCGACCGGCCACGCCTACGACTCCGACGGCGGCCGCGCGCTGGCCGGTGCCATCACCTCCCTGATGACCGGCACGGCGTACAAGCGCTCCGCCGAGCTCGCCGCGGTCGTCGGCCCGTACGACGGCTACGCCCGCAACGCCGACGCCCACAACCGGGTCATGCGCCAGCACGCCGACGCCAACACCGTCGCCGTCCGCATGGACGACCTGGACACCCCGGTCTGGGCCGCCGCCACGGAGGCCTGGCAGGACGTGGTGCGCCTCGGTGAGAAGAACGGTTTCCGTAACTCGCAGGCGTCCGTCCTCGCCCCCACCGGCACCATCGGTCTCGCGATGTCCTGCGACACCACCGGTGTCGAGCCCGACCTCGCCCTGGTGAAGTTCAAGAAGCTGGTCGGCGGCGGCTCGATGCAGATCGTCAACGGCACGGTCCCGCAGGCCCTGCGCCGCCTGGGCTACCAGGAGGAGCAGATCGAGGCGATCGTCGCCCACATCGCCGAGAACGGCAACGTGATCGACGCCCCCGGCCTCAAGCACGAGCACTACGAGGTCTTCGACTGCGCCATGGGCGAGCGCGCCATCTCCCCGATGGGCCACGTCCGCATGATGGCCGCGATCCAGCCCTGGATCTCCGGTGCCATCTCCAAGACGGTCAACATGCCGGAGACGGCGACCGTCGAGGAGGTCGAGGAGATCTACTTCGAGGCCTGGAAGCTCGGCGTCAAGGCGCTCGCGATCTACCGCGACAACTGCAAGGTCGGGCAGCCGCTCTCCGCCAAGACCAAGGAGAAGGAGAAGGCAGAGGTCACCGAGAAGGCCGAGGCGACCATCCGCGAGACGGTCGAGAAGGTCATCGAGTACCGCCCGGTCCGCAAGCGCCTCCCGAAGGGTCGTCCCGGCATCACCACGTCCTTCACCGTCGGCGGCGCCGAGGGCTACATGACGGCCAACTCCTACCCGGACGACGGCCTCGGCGAGGTCTTTCTCAAGATGTCCAAGCAGGGCTCCACCCTCGCGGGCATGATGGACGCCTTCTCCATCGCGGTCTCCGTCGGCCTCCAGTACGGCGTGCCGCTGGAGACGTACGTCTCGAAGTTCACCAACATGCGCTTCGAGCCGGCCGGTATGACGGACGACCCGGACGTGCGGATGGCGCAGTCGATCGTCGACTACATCTTCCGCCGCCTGGCGCTGGACTTCCTGCCCTTCGAGACGCGTTCCGCGCTCGGCATCCACTCCGCCGAGGAGCGTCAGCGGCACCTGGAGACCGGTTCGTACGAACCCTCCATCGAGGAGGACGAGGTCGACGTCGAGGGCCTGGCCCAGTCGGCACCGCGCACCCAGGAGCTGAAGGCCGTCGCGTCCCCGAGGACCGAGGTGGCCAAGCCCGCCCCCAAGCAGGCTCACACCAGCGCCGAGCTGGTGGAGATGCAGCTGGGCATCCAGGCCGACGCCCCACTCTGCTTCTCCTGCGGCACGAAGATGCAGCGGGCCGGTTCCTGCTACATCTGCGAGGGCTGCGGCTCGACCAGCGGCTGCAGCTGACCAGTCCATGAAGTGAGGTAAGGGGCGCCGGCCAATGCCGGCGCCCCTTACCGTTCGGTGTCTCTGCCGTTCTCACCGTTCGGTGTCTCTGTGTCGTTCGCCGTCAGGGCCGGCCGAGCCCGCCCATCTCCTGGGTGAAGACCACGGGGTCGTCCTCGAAGCCGCGCAGACCGGGCCGGAAGCCCCAGTCGCCGGATCCGTCGCGCACGAACTCCGCGACGGTGGCGGCCGTCGCCCCGAGAACCGAGCCGAAGTCGTCCTCGGCCAGCACGCTGTAACCCTCCCGCACCCGCACGGCCGGGTTCAGGACGTTCACGAACGTCCGGTGCGTGGGCCGCTGCTGGATGACGACTCCGACGATCACGCGCGCGTACCGGCTGTCGAGCCGGTCGAGTTCGAGCGTCATCACCTCGTCCCAGCCGAAACCCTTGCCGTCCTGACTGTCCCGGTTGAGGAAGATGGTGCCGTCGGGCGAACGGCTGTCGAAGTGCACCAGGTAGGCCGGGGTTCCGTACGGATCCGCCGCCGTGAACGTCCCGGCGACGACGTCGAGATCGGTGGGCGGCTGCCCGGACGGGCTGGGATCCCACTTCACCGCGACCTCGACCTTGCGGATCGCTTTGCTGAAACCGCTCACCACGCGTCCCCTTCCCCCCTAGAGGTCCACTTACCCAACTGATGGGCTGCCAAGGCTCTTTGTCCATCGTGCCACGCGCGCGGGGGCGCGTGCGCGGGTGATCTCAGCCGGAGCGTGACCGGCGCCACCCTCCATGGCCTTACGATGGCGCGGTGCTGGTCAAGTGGATTCGCTGCACCGTGGTGGACCGCCGGGGCTTCGAGCGGGGGCAGCGGAAATGGGCGGGGCTTCTGGGGGAGCCGGGATTTCGGGGACAGGGCGGGGGCTGGAGTCGGCAGCGTCCCGGAGTCGCGCACACCTTCGCCTTCTGGGAGAGCCGTGCCTTCTACGACTCCTTCATGGCGCGTTCGCACGACCGACTGGCCGCGTCCCAGTCCGGTACGTACAAGGACCAGCAGGTCAAGCTGTTCGAGTACCGGTTCGATGTGAAGACCGGATTCGAACCGCGGTTCACGGACGCCGACCTGGTCCGGGTGGCGCTCTGCCGGGTGCACGAGGAGCGTGTGGAGCACTTCACCCTGATGCAGGAGAAGGTCTGGAATCCGGCGATGGCCGGTTCTCCCGGCATGATCCGCGGCATGTTCGCGGAGGCCCCGGCCCACGAGTTCCTGATCCTCTCGATGTGGCGGTCGGCGGCCGAGCACGGCAAGTACCGCACCGAACGCGTGGAGCGTCTGGCGCTGCGCGCCCAGACGGAGGCCGACATCGCCGCCCTCAGGGGCGACATCGTGGAACTCGAACCGAGCTGGATCGTTTGAATATCCAACCCTCATTTTGTGTGACCTGCGCTGTATGGGGCCCATCCGAGTGCTCGACTTCGCGTCACTCGATCTAGGGTTTTGGCATGGCACGACCACGGCGCATCGTCCTTGTCCGGCACGGCGAGTCAACCGGCAATGTCGACGACTCCGTGTATGAACGCGAACCCGACCACGCGCTGGCCCTGACCGACCGGGGCTGGCGGCAGGCCGAGGAGACCGGAAAACGCATCCGAGAGATCTTCGGCCGGGAGCGCGTCAGCGTGTACGTCTCCCCGTACCGCCGTACGCATGAGACCCTCCGCGCCTTCCACCTGGACCCGGATCTCATACGGGTGCGTGAGGAGCCCAGGCTGCGTGAGCAGGACTGGGGAAACTGGCAGGACCGCGACGACGTACGCCTGCAGAAGACGTACCGGGACGCGTACGGGCACTTCTTCTTCCGCTTCCCCCAGGGGGAGTCCGGGGCCGACGTGTACGACCGGGTCGGCGGCTTCCTGGAGAGCCTGTTCCGCAGCTTCGAGGCACCGGACCACCCGCCGAACGTGCTCCTCGTGACCCACGGTCTGGCGATGCGCCTGTTCTGCATGCGCTGGTTCCACTGGACGGTCGCCGACTTCGAGTCGCTCTCCAACCCCGGGAACGCCGAGATGCGGATGCTCGTTCTCGGAGACGACGGCAAGTACAGCCTCGACCAGCCCTTCGACCGCTGGCGGGACCCGGAGCCGCACTGGATGAGCGGCTAGGCTGGCCGCGATGACCTCCTCCTTCGACTCCTCGACCCCGGGGCGCCTGGACCGCGCCCTGGCCAGCCTGCGCGGACTCGCCGTCGGTGACGCGCTGGGCTCACAGTTCTTCGTCCCGGTGAACTATCCGCTGCTCAAGCGGCGTGAGCTGCCACCGGGCCCCTGGCAGTGGACCGACGACACCGAGATGGCCTGCTCCGTCGTCGCCGTCCTGGCCGCCCATCAACGCATCGACCAGGACGCGCTGGCCCACTCCTTCGCCACGCATCACGACTTCGACCGCGGCTACGGCCCTGCCGTCAACCGTCTGCTCCGCCTGGTCAGGGAGGGCGGCGACTGGCGTGAGCTGGCCGCCGCGCTCTTCAACGGCCAGGGCTCATGGGGCAACGGCGCGGCCATGCGGATCGCGCCCCTGGGCGCCTGGTACGCGGACGACCCGGAGCAGGCCACCCACCAGGCCGAGATCTCGGCCTACCCCACGCACCAGCACCGTGAGGCGGTCGTGGGTGCCATGGCCGTCGCTGCCGCCGCCGCTCTGGCGGCCGCGCCCGCCGGCCCGCCGAGCCCCGCGGACCTCCTCGACGGCGTCATCTCGCTGATCCCCAGGAGCGCCGTCGGCCAGGGGCTGCGACGGGCCCGCGACATGCTGGACTACGGCGACGCGGGCACCGTCGCGGCCGTCCTGGGCTGCGGACGGCGTACGACGGCTCACGACACCGTCCCCTTCGCCCTGTGGTCGGCGGCGCGTGCCCTCGGCGACTACGAGACCGCGTTCTGGGCCACGGCCCAGGTGGGCGGCGACGTGGACACCACCTGCGCCATCGTGGGCGGCGTCCTCGCGGGCGGCGAGGCGGGAGCACCTCCGGCCGCCTGGGCGCAGCGCACGGAACCGCTGCCGCAGTGGGCTCCGTCGGCGACGGGCGCCGGCGCCGGCGGGTGACCGCCCAGGCGCGCGGGGCACGGCAGGAAGGCCCGGCCCCCGCGCGCCTCTCCCCGTGGGGACCGACCTCACCTTTTGTACTCTCCGTGCCTGGCGGGAACTCTGTGTAATCGCGAGCCGTTTTCCCGGTATCCGATCCGCGCTCCGTCCGGGTGCGGAGGGCGGAGCGGGAAGCGGAGTCGTAGGGGGAGGTGTGGGTGGGATGGGTTCTTCCGATGGTGACCGTGACGCTGACCGCTGTGGTGCGGGCCCCGTGGGGTCAGCCCAGCCCCGGGCCGGCGGTGCCGGCGAGGGCTTCGAGATCGCTTTTGCGGACCTTGATCACCAACCAGGCGGTGAGCAGGCCGATCCCGGCCATCACCGCGGCGGGGACGAACGCCGTCGAGATGCCGTGTGCGAGCACCTCGTGCCCCCACGGCGCGGGCAGCTGACGGGACTTGGCGAACTCCGCCTTCTGCTCCGGCGAACCCTCGGCGAGGAACTTCGGCAGCTGCTTCCTCGCCTCGTCCTTGCTGGCCGTGCCGAACACCGTGGTCAGGATCGAAAGACCCAGCGAGCCGCCCACCTGCTGCATGGCGTTGAGCAGTCCGGACGCCGCTCCGGCCTCGTGCGGGGCGACACCGGACACCGCGGTGACGGTCGCCGTCACGAAGTTCAGCCCCATGCCGAAACCGAAGACCAGCATGGGCCCGAGCACGCCGCCGACATAGGAGCTGTCGGGGTTGATGAACGTCTGCCAGGTCAGTCCGACGACGACGAGCGCCGACCCGGTCATCATGAACGGCTTCGGGCCGAGAACGGGCAGGAACCGCTGCGACAACCCCGCGCCGACGGCGATGGCCGCCGTCACCGGCAGGAAGGCCAGACCCGCTCTGATCGGGCTGTAGCCCAGCACGTTCTGCACGAACAGCACGATGTAGAAGAACATGCCGAACATCGCCGCGGCCAGGCTCAGCATGATCACGTACGTCCCGGAGCGGTTGCGCTCGGCGAACATCCGCAGCGGTGTGATGGGTTCCTTCGCCCGGGTCTCGATGAAGACGAAGGCCAGCAGGAGCACCACCGCGGCGGCGAAGGAGCCCAGGGTCAGGCCGTCGCGCCAGCCGTCCTCCGAGGCCCGGATGAAGCCGTACACCAGGGAGGCCATGCCCAGCGTGGAGGTCAGCGCGCCCGCGATGTCGAAGCGGCCGGGGTGCCGTTCGGACTCGTTGATGTACTGCGGGGTGAGCGCGACGATCAGCAGGCCGATCGGCACGTTGACGAAGAACACCCAGCGCCAGTCGAGCCAGTCGGTGAGCATGCCGCCGGCCAGCAGCCCGATGGCACCGCCGCCCGCGGAGACGGCTGCGAACACGCCGAACGCCCGGTTCCGCTCCGGGCCTTCGGGGAACGTCGTGGTGATCAGCGCCAGGGAGGTGGGCGACGCGATCGCGCCGCCCATGCCCTGGAGGGCGCGGGCGGCCAGCAGCTGCCAGGGCTCCTGGGCGAGACCGCCGAGCAGCGAGGCGAAGGTGAACAGCAGGATGCCGGTCATGAACACCCGGCGCCGGCCCAGGATGTCGCCGGCTCGCGCGCCGAGGAGCAGCAGGCCGCCGAAGGTGAGCGTGTAGGCGCTGACCACCCATGTCAGGTCCGTGGTGCTGAACTTGAGGGCGTCTTGAATGTGCGGGAGCGCGATGTTCACAATCGTCGCGTCAAGTACCACCATGAGTTGGCAGGCGGCGATCACGGTGAGGGCGATGCCTGGGCGCCCCTGCCGACGTGCCGCGCCCGGTTTCTGGCCCTGTATCAGCTGAGAGGTTGTCACTGTGGATCCCCCACGAATGTTTTAGTGAACGTCAGCGTTCACTGTCACGCCAACGGTAGTGAGTCCCCAGTAGAGAACGCAAGCGTTCACTTAACTGCGTCGTGTGCCGCGTCCCCCTTCGCCGTCGCACGCCGCATCCCCCGCTCCGCAATCCCCGCTCCCCTGCTCGCTGGAGAAACTCAGATGGTTACCTCGCGCTGGACCACCGCCCCCGCTCCCCCTCAGGCGGTTTCCCCTCGTCGGCGCGGTGCGGTCCTCGAACGCGCGATCCTGGACGCCGCCTTGGAGCAGCTCAGCACGGTCGGCTGGAACGGCCTCACCATGGAAGGCGTCGCCGCCGGGGCCCAGACCGGGAAGGCCGCGGTCTACCGCCGCTGGTCCTCCAAGGAGGACCTGGTCGCCGACGCCCTGCAGGCCGGTCTGCCGCGTTTCGAGAAGGCACCGGACGTCGGAACTGTGCGCGAGGACCTGTTGGCCCTGTGCCGGCAGGCCCGGGACGCGATGTTCTCGCGTCCAGGCTTCGCGCTGCGGTCAGTGATTCACGAATGCGATCCGGTACAGGTCGAACGGTTCCATGGTGTGATCTTCGAAGGGGTCGTGGAGCCGACCACCAAGCTGATCGGCGAGATCGTCACCCGCGGCATAGAGCGTGGTGAGGTACGGTCCGACGCGGCCAACGGCTATGTCCTCGACGCCATTCCGGCGATGATGATGTACCGCAGCAAGATTTCTGGAAGCGAATGGAGCGACCGGGAGATCGAAGAGATGATCGACGGGCTCATGCTTCCGCTGCTGCTGTCACGCGACGCGTGATCCATGTTCCGGTGGTCGGTCGCGCCCTCCGGGAGGCCGGGGTGTCGCTCGGGGATCAGCGCGGCGTACCCTAAGGGCGCCATGCCGTACGAACCACCTACTCACACCGTCGAGCGCTCCCTTCGCGCCACGACCGGAGCGAAGGTCATTGCCGGTGTCGACGAGGTGGGCCGCGGCGCCTGGGCCGGCCCCGTCACCGTCTGCGCCGCAGTCACCGGTCTTCGCCGGCCGCCCACGGGCCTCACCGATTCCAAGCTGCTGACCATCAAGCGGCGTACGGAACTTGCCGAGGTGCTGCGGACCTGGGTCACGGCCTATGCCCTGGGTCATGCCTCGCCGGAGGAGATCGACGACCTCGGGATGACGGCCGCGCTGCGACTCGCGGCGAGCCGAGCCCTGGAGACCCTGCCGGTCCGCCCCGACGCGGTCATCCTCGACGGGAAGCACGACTACCTGGGCCTGCCCTGGCAGGTGCGTACGGTCATCAAGGGTGACCGTTCGTGTGTGGCCGTGGCGGCGGCCTCGGTGATCGCCAAGGTTCAGCGCGACAAAATGATGGCCGAACTGGGTGTCGACCATGCAGACTTCGGATTTGCGGACAACGCCGGGTATCCGTCGCCCGTGCACAAGGCCGCACTGGAGGAGCGGGGCCCCACCCCGTACCACCGGTTGTCGTGGGCGTATCTTGATGCGCTGCCCCAGTGGCGGCACCTCAAGAAGGCCCGCAGCTGGGCGGAGGGAAGCGTTCCGGAGATCGAGGGTCAGCTCGGCTTCGACTTCTGACGTTCCAGTCGCACTCTTGTGCCACCCGGTTCACCTGACCTGCACCAACGTTTGATAGATATCAGCTCATGCCTCTCATTCCCGAGGAGCCTCAGATTCACGAGAGTGCCCAGGGTCCCCGCGCCACTCCGGCCAGTGGCCGTACCGCGCCGACCCCCCGTCCCGTACCCGGCCCCCGCCCCGCGGCTCCGTCGCGTCCCGGTCGTCCCGGCCCTGTGCGGCCGGCGCCGCCGGTACAGCGCGCAGCGCGTGACGTGGCCAAGCCAGGCCCGTCCGGCCCGGCCGTGCCCGCCGCCACGGCGGCGGCTCCGCAGATCCAGTTGATCCCGGCATCGGTCGAGAGTGCTCTCGACGCGGCCGAGGAAGCGGTGGATCTGCTCCTCGACTCGGGCCGTGCCCCCGGCGACGTGCTGGTGATCACCACCGGCGCGCAGCACCCGTGGGCCGAGCACGAGCTGTCGTTCGGTGAAACCTCCTACTGGGCGCAGCACGACGCGGGTGACGACGTCTTCTACGCGGACGCCGCCCTCGCCTCCCGCGCCGCGACCCGCGCCGTCGTGGTCGTCGCCGTCAACGGCGGCCCGGCCACCGCTGCCGCCACCGCTCTGCCGTTGGCCCTCTCCCGGGCCGGTGCCCTGCTGATCGTCTGCGGCGACCCGCAGCACATCAACTCGGTACTGGGCGCGGGCGTCTGAGCCGTCTGAGGCGCCTCTGGGTCTCCGGAGGTACCGAAGGAGTTCCGGCGGCGATTGGCACAGTGGTGCCTTCGGCATGCCCGGACACCTGACGGACGGTGCCCGCTGCCGTCACGGAGCGGCGGTCAGGCCGGCGGAGGTCCGGAACGCGGGCACCGGGCCTGATCCTCCGAGGTCGCCGAGGCGCCGGCCGGCGGGACGTCCACGCGGGCCCGCCAAGTCGCCCCGGAGCGCGGTGAGTGTTCCTTTCCGGAGCACCGGGTACGGCGGGTCCGGCGTGCCGGGCCGGTGATCCGTGGCCGGCCGGCCTCTGCGCCACGTGTGTCCGGTCGGCTTCTGCTCGCCGTCTATCCGGTCGGCCTCTGTACGAAGGGTGTCCGGCCGGCCCGGCCCCTCACTGGGCCCGGGATTCAGCGAGCGGCCGCGCGGCGCAGTACCTCGGAAGCCGCGCCCCCGGTGCGCGGTGTCAACGGCGGGGCCTGGGACAGGGCGAAGGGCTCAGGAGCGGAGTCGGCACTGGGGCGGCGCCCGCCACGGCCCTCGCCGAGCACCTGCCAGCCGTCGTGCGTCAGAGTGATGTAAGCCCCGCAGCGCAGCCCGTGCAGGGTGCAGGCATCCCGCAGCCCCCACATCCAGGCGCCGTCCTCCTCCGTCCAACGCGCGTCCCCCTCGCGGCAGTAGAGCAGCACGGCGGTACGCACCGGGGTGCGCCGGCGAAGGTCGTGCGGGATGACCCGGCGCAGTTGGTCCAGCAGCACGTTCCGGAACATCCAGCCGTCGGCCGGGGCGGTGCGCCGACTGAAGGAGGCACTGGCACACAGGCGCTCCTCCGGGTCGAGGACGGCCACGATCGCCGTGCCGAGCCGGGGCAGGTGCCGGGTATGCAGCCCGCTGACGACCTCACGGGGGTTCCGCAGCAGCGGTATTCCGGCGTCGGCCCACTCCGCGGGCTCAAGCAGACGGCTGGCGGAAGCGGCGGACGCGGACGTCGACAAGGATGCCGCCGAGGACGGAGCGAATCCGAAGGTCACGTTCCTCCCTTCGGCTACGCGCCCACACTGCGGGCAGGATTGGATTCGGGGGAGCGCGCACCGCAGCAAAGCCCAACCTGATCACGGCCGAGCCGTGCGGGGAGCGGACTTCAATTCTTCCTGTCGAACTTGGATGCGGCAACGAGCAAATGGGGCCACCGACTGTTATCTGGTGGAGTGTGACTTATATCCCTACCCCACGAGACAGCGGATGACCCTCGAGACGTTCGACAACGGCACGTTCGTGCACCGCGGCCGACACCGCGGTCGAACGGCAGCGGGTGGATCAGCCCTGGACCGCCAGGACCAGCGGCAACACCCCCTGCGCCCCGGACCGCCGGAGCAGGCGGGCGGCTACGGCCAGTGTCCAGCCCGTCTCGGTGAAGTCGTCCACCAGCAGCACCGGCCCCTGAGCCTCGGCGAGGGCTGCGGCCAGGGCGGGCGGCACGGTCAGCGCGCCGTCGAGGGCCTTCAGTCGCTGCGCGCTGTTGCTGCGCGGGCCCGGCTGCGCGTCGCCCGCGTACTCCACGCTGCCCAGCAGCGGCAGTCTGCCGATCTCCGCGATCCGTGCCCCGAGAGAGTGGATCAGCTCAGGCCTGGAGCGTGAGGCGACGGTCACGACCCCTCGCGGCCGCGGCTGCGCGTCGGCCGCACCGGCTGCCCAGCCGCCCGGCCCCTTCGCCCAGTCGGCCAGTACGTCCACCACGGCACGGGCCACGTCGTCGGGCACCGGAGTGTCGGGGGCCTGGGGCGCGAGCAGTGGTCGTAGCCGGTTGCCCCATCCGATGTCCGACAAGCGCCCCAAGGCGCGCCCGACCGATGCCTGTTCACCGGCCGGAATGCGTCCCTTGAGGTCGATGCCGATCGCCGGCAGTCCGGTGGGCCACATCCGGCGGGGCTCCACTTCGGTCCCCGCGCGCCCCAGATCGACCCGCGCGGCGTCCACCGCTGCCGAGGAGGTGTCCGCGTTGAAGTGTGGCTGGGCGCAGTTGTCGCAGCGGCCGCAGGGCTTCGCGCCCTCGTCGTCCAGCTGCCGCTGCAGGAACTCCATCCGGCAGTCCGTCGTGGCCGCGTACTCGCGCATCGCCTGCTGTTCGGCGGCGCGCTGCCGTGCCACCCATGCGTACCGATCGGCGTCGTACGTCCATGGCTGCCCGGTCGCGATCCAGCCGCCCTTGACCCGCTTGACCGCGCCGTCCACGTCGAGGACCTTGAGCATGGCCTCCAGCCGGGACCGACGCAGCTCCACCAGCGGTTCCAGCGCGGGCAGCGACATCGGACCGTCGGCCCGGGACAGGACGTCCAGGGTGCGGCGCACCAGCTCCTCCGACGGGAAGGCGAGCGACGCGAAGTAGCTCCAGATCGCCTCGTCCTCCCGGCCCGGCAGGAGAAGTACCTCGGCGTGCTCGACACCTCGTCCCGCACGGCCCACCTGCTGGTAGTAGGCGATGGGGGAGGAGGGCGACCCCAGATGCACCACGAACCCGAGGTCGGGCTTGTCGAAGCCCATACCCAGGGCGGAGGTGGCGATCAGCGCCTTGACCCGGTTGCCGAGCAGGTCCTCCTCGGCCTGCTGCCGGTCCGCGTTCTCCGTCTTCCCCGTGTACGACGCCACGGTGTGACCGCGCTGCCGGAGGAAGGCGGTGACCTCCTCTGCCGCCGCCACGGTGAGCGTGTAGACGATGCCCGACCCCGGCAGGTCGTCCAGGTGATCGGCGAGCCAGGCCATCCGGTGTGCCGCGTCCGGCAGCCGCAGCACGCTCAGGCTGAGGCTCTCCCGGTCCAGCGGGCCGCGCAGCACCAGCGCGTCCGAACCGCCGCCGGTGCCGAGCTGCTCGGCGACGTCCGCGGTCACACGCGCGTTGGCCGTGGCGGTGGTCGCCAGCACGGGCACGCCGGCCGGGAGGTCGGCGAGCATGGTGCGCAGCCGCCGGTAGTCGGGCCGGAAGTCGTGGCCCCAGTCGGAGATGCAGTGGGCCTCGTCCACGACGAGCAGGCCGGTCGCCGCGGCGAGCCGGGGCAGCACCTGGTCGCGGAAGTCAGGGTTGTTGAGGCGCTCCGGTGACACGAGGAGGACGTCCACCTCGCCGGCCGCGATCTCCGTCTGGATCGCCTCCCAGTCCTCGGTGTTCGAGGAGTTGATGGTCCGGGCGTGGATGCCGGCCCGGGCCGCCGCCTCCACCTGGTTGCGCATGAGCGCGAGCAGCGGGGAGACGATCACCGTCGGGCCGCTGCCTCCGGCGCGCAGCAGCGAGGTCGCCACGAAGTACACCGCGGACTTGCCCCAGCCGGTGCGCTGCACGACCAGGGCCCGGCGGCGTTCGGCGACCAGCGCCTCGATCGCCCGCCACTGGTCCTCGCGCAGCCGGGCGCTGCCGGTGTCGTCGCCGACGAGGCGGGCGAGGACGGCGTCGGCCCGAGCCCGGAGATCCGCGTTGTTCGTGTGCTCCATGGGTCCCATACAACAGGACGGGACCGACAGTCCGGGCTGCCTGTGGACGAGGACGGCCTGCTTGGCGTGTCCCTGATTCGACTTATCCACAGGCCCAACCGGAATCACAAGATCCGCGAGATGGTCGGCCCATGACGAATCACAGCGAAACCACCGAACCATCCGAAAACAGCGAAGCCGAGGACGGCCCGACACCCCTCTGCGGATCCGCCCACGACCCCCAGGTCACCCTGCGCACCCCGGCCGAACTGGCCGACGCGCTGCCGTACCTGCTCGGATACCGCCCCGAGGACAGCATGGTCCTGATGGCTCTGCACGACCGGGGCGGCCGTGGCTGCTTCGGTGGCCGCGCCCGGCTCGGCATCCCCGCGAACAAGGACGACTGGGAGTCAGCCGCACGTCAACTGGCCCAGGGCCTGATGGCAGGCAGCGAGCGCCGGGGCGCCCGGCCCGAGCAGATGGTCGCCTACGTCTGCCAGGAACCCGCGCCCGGCGAATCAGGCCGGGACGTGATGCGTCGGCTCGCGCCGCTGGCCCAGCTGCTGCGCACCGAGTGCGGCCGCCTCGACGTGCCCGTGATCGAGGCGCTGTGCATCTCCGACGCCCGCTTCTGGTCGTACTGCTGCCCGGCGGAGGCGTGCTGCCCCGCCGAAGGCACTCCCATGGGACTGCCTGGCACCTCCGTGCTCGCGGCCGCCGCCACCTACGCCGGCATCCAGGTGCGCGGCAGCCTGCGCGAGTTGCGGGCCAGGTTGCTTCCCTGGGAGACCGGCGCCGCGCCGGAACAGGAGATCGCCCTGGACCGCGCCGGAATGGCCCTGGTGCCCCGGATCCTCGACGACGCCTTCCGCGCGCAGGTGGCTGAGGACACCCTGGCCCTCGCCCGCCGGATCATCGAACGGTACGCCGACGCCACCCCGGTCCCCGGTATCCACCAGGCGGACCTCCGCGACGACCGGCTGCTCGCCCACGACGAGGCCGCCCAGCTCATCCTCGGACTACAGGACCGCCTCACCCGCGACCGCGCGGCCGCCTGGATGGAGGATGCCGAGGCCGGACCAGCCCTGCGCCTGTGGCGGGCCCTGGCCCGCCGCTGCGTCGGCCCCTACAGCGAACACGCCGCGGCCCCTCTGACGCTGGCCGGCTGGGTCGCCTGGTCGAGCGGCGACGAACTGGAGGGACGGGAAGCCCTGGCCATGGCCCTGGGTGCCGACCCCGACTACCTCTTCGCCGCCCTGCTGCACCGGGCCTGCAACGAGGGTCTGGATCCGGAGTCGATCCGCCGCTGCCTGCGCACCGCGCGCACGGAACGGGTCCTTGAGGACAGGAGTGCGGCGGACGCGGCGGGCACAGGTGATAGGGCGGAAACGGAGGATACGGCGGATACGAAGGACGCCGGCCCGAGCCCGCTCGCCCCGGATACCGGCCACCCGCCGACCGCCGGCACCGGCGCACCCCCGGCACGCCGTCCGCATGGCGCCGACAACCCCGATAACCCCGACTACACCGTCAACCGCGACAGCACCAACAACACCGACAACCGACCGCGACGACCCGATGCCACCCGGCCCCGACGACAGGAGGGCACCCGAACGCGACGAAGGGGTACGGACACCACCCGACCCGGTTCGACCAGGCCGGACGGCCCGCGTACGCGTACCCGCACCCGCACCCGCACGGCGGAGAGCACCGACGGGAACAGTGTGGAGAAGGCCGACGTACGAGGGGCCAGGACTGGGCCGGAGGAGGCCCGTTCCGGGAACAGCCGCGGTGAGCGCGACGAATGAACGCGAGCATGCCTGGGGCGGCATGTGGTCGGACCTGGGCGAACGATGCGTTCCCGCACCGGTGTCCGGCCGGGTCCGACACGCGGGGGCGTGACCAGGAGCAGCCCGGCTCCGTTCACCTGAGTGGCGGAACGCCGGAACAGGCCGGACCGCCACCCGCCCCTGCGGAACCCTCCGTCCGGCGCCCAGCACGTCGCAGGCGCACAGAGCGCAGAAGAAGCCGCCCCATGCATCAGCCGACTCCGCCTTCCCTCGCCGACGACAGCCGCCGATTCCGGGACGGGCCGCCCTGGCTCGCGGTGCCGGACGACGGCCCGGCACCGCCACGCGGCCGCGCGCCCAGGCCCGCGCCCGTACCCGCGGCCGCCGCACGCACGGCTCCCGGTGTGCCGAGCCCGAAGTACGCCACCGGTCTGCCGCCCACGCACACCGTGCTGATCTGCGTCGCGCTCCCCGGCCTGGCCATCTCCACGGAGGGGGGTCAGCTGACCGGACACGGCCTGGAGGGGTTCTACCGTGGGGGCCGGCGGCTGCTCGGGCGCTGTCAGGTCCGGGTCGCCGGCCGTGAACCGCTGGCCGTCCAGGCCCGCATGACAGGAGCGGACTGCGCTCGCTTCGTCGGCACCCTGCGGGCCTCCCCGACCGCGGGACCTGACCCGGACGTCGTCGTGGAACGCATCCGGCACGCCGACGGCACGGAACGCATCACCCTGCACAGCTCCGCCCTCCACCCCCTGCGGCTGCCGCTGGAAGTGGCCCTCGCCACGGACCTCGCGGAACTGAGCGCCATCGCCTCCGGAGCCCCGGGGCCCGAAATCCCGGCCAGTGTCCACGGCTCCGGCCTGCGCTGGGCCACCCCCCACGGCAACGCGTCGGTCACGGCGGACCCGCCGCCCGCCGACGCGCTCGCCTCGGCGGGGCTGCTCCGGTGGGAGTTCGAACTGCCGCCGGGCGGCACGGCGAGCGTGGAACTGCGGGTGCGTCCGGACGGCGGGGGTCCGCTGCGCGCCGTGGGGCACGCCGCGACCAGCCCCCTGGCACCGGCCCAGGCCAAGGGTGACGACCGCAGAGTCACCGGCCTGCTCAGGACGAGCATCGACGACCTGCAAGCACTGCTGCTCCGCGACCCCGCGCATCCTTCCGACATCTACCTCGCGGCGGGGGCGCCGTGGCGATGCGGCCTGGCCCCGGCCGAGGCCCTCGCCGCCGCCCGGATGACCCTGCCCCTCGGCACCCGTCTCGCCGCCGGCACCCTGCGCACCCTGGCGCGCACCCAGCTCCACGGTCCCGGGCCCCGGACCGGCATGATTCCCGGCCCGCGCCGCGACGCCGGCGCACACCTGCCGCCGGGCTGCACCGGTACGGAGGCCACCCTGCTCTTCCCCGTGCTGCTGGCGGAAGCCCGCCGCTGGGGGCTGCCGGAGCAGGAGACACGGGAACTGCTGCCCGCCGCAGAGCGCTGCCTGACCTGGCTGCGCACCACCGTGGGTGACCGGACATACCTCTGCGATCCCCAGCCTGGCGGGCCCGTGCGCAGCGAGACCCAGGCCCACGCGCACCGGGCCGCGCTGCTCGGTGCCGATCTCCTCGACGCCTACGAACGGCCGGGCGCCACCGGACTGCGGCAGTGGGCGGAGGAACTGGCGAAGGCGTTCCGGGCGGATTTCTGGGCCGAGGACCGGGGCGGCGGCCGTCCGGTGGCGGCCCTGACGCCGGAGGGCCGCCCGCTGACCCAGCTCGGCTCCACAGCCGTGCATCTGCTCGACACCGGCCTGCTGGGCGCGGGCCGTCCGGCGCCCGGTCTGCTCGACAAGGTACGGACCGGGCAACTCGCGCGGCTGCTCGGCGGTCCGGCCATGGACTCGGGCTGGGGACTCCGCGGGCTGGGGGCGAAGGAGGCGGCCCACAGCCCGTTCGGCCACCGGTCCGGGGCCGTCCGGGTCCAGGAGACGGCACTCGCTGTCGCCGGGCTGGCCGTCGCAGGGTACGAGAAGGAGGCCGGCGGGCTGCTGCGCGGCCTGCTGGCAGCGGCCGAGCACTTCGGCCACCGGCTGCCCGAGATGTTCGCCGGGGAACAGCGCTCCGACGGGAGTGCTCCCCTCCCGCATCCCGCCGCCTGCCGCCCGGCTGCCGCCGCCGCCGCCTCCGGAGTCCTGCTCCTCACCACACTCGCCGGCATCCGCCCCGACGCCCCGGCCGGTACCGTCACTCTCCGCCCGGTCTCCAGTGCCCCCCTGGGCGAACTCGGCCTGACCGGACTGCGGGTCGCCGGAGCGCCCTTCTCGGTCCGGGTCAGCCGACTCGGCCTCGCCATGGTCGAGGAGGCGGCCGACGGCCTGCAACTGGGGGTGTGACCCCGGCCCGCCGGAAGGCGAGCGGACCTGGCGGCGCGGTCGTGCGGGAAGGGCGGCCGAGCGTCGTACGCGTGCCGGAACGGAGCGCGAGGTGCATACCCGAGCGAAGTGGATCAGCCGTCGGAGCAAGCGGAGAAGGGAGTGTTTATCGTCAGGCAGACGACTATGATCACCGCATGCCCTACGACCCGTCAGCATTTCCGCCGTTCGCCGTCACCGTGGACCTGGTCGTGCTGACCGTGCGCCGCCATGCCCTGTGTGCGCTGGCGGTCCGGAGAGGCGAGCCGCCGTTCCAGGGGAGGTGGGCGCTGCCGGGTGGCTTCGTACGGGCCGACGAGGATCTTTCGCAGGCCGCGGCGCGAGAGCTCGCGGAGGAGACCGGGCTGCGCGCCCACGACCCCGACGCGCCCGCCCAGGAGGGCGGGGCCCACCTGGAGCAGTTGGCGACCTACGGCGACCCCAAGCGCGACCCCCGGATGCGCGTGGTCAGCGTGGCCCACCTCGCCCTCGCTCCCGACCTTCCCGCACCCCGCGCGGGCGGCGACGCCAGCAACGCGCGCTGGGTCCCGGTGGAGGAACTGCTCGCGCAGGGTGGCTACGGCCGGGACGGCGAACCCGTCGCGCCGCTCGCCTTCGACCACACCCAGATCCTGTCCGACGGCGTGGAACGGGCCCGCTCGAAGATCGAGTACTCGTCCCTGGCCACCGCGTTCTGCCCGCCCGAGTTCACGGTCGGCGAGCTGCGCCGGGTCTACGAGGCGGTGTGGGGTGTGGCGCTCGACCCCCGCAACTTCCATCGCAAGGTGACCGGGACGCCGGGCTTCCTCGTTCCCACCGGCGGCACGACCACTCGCCAGGGCGGTCGCCCGGCCCAGCTCTTCCGGGCCGGCGGGGCGACCTTGCTCAACCCCCCGATGCTGCGCCCCGAGGTGTGAACGGCCGACAGTGCGAACCCCGCGAGGGTTAAACGCCCCTATACCCGGAAAAACGGTCATTCCGCGCTATCTTCCCTAAGGTGATCGAGGCCTTCGGACTGACCAGCACCCCCCGCAAGGCGCACCCGCCCGCGGTCGACGACGTGACCTTCGAGGCGCGCGCGGGCCAAGTCACCGCACTCCTCGGCGAGGCGGGGGCGGGCAAGACCACGACGCTCAGACTGATGCTCGAACTCCAACAGGGCCGTGGTCTCACCCACTTCAGAGGCCGCCCGCTGCATCGCATCGCCCACCCCTCGCGTGAGGTCGGCGTGGTCCTCGGCGACGTTCCCGGCCACCCGGCCCGCTCCGTCCGCGGTCATCTGCGCATGCTGTGCGCGGCGACTGGCGTCCCGGCCCGGCGGGCCGACGAAGTGCTGGAAACCGTCGGCATCGTCAGCCTGCGCGACGAACGCCTGGGCACGCTGTCCCGCGGCATGGACCGCCGCCTCGGCCTCGCCTGCGCACTGCTCGCCGATCCCCACACCCTGGTCCTGGACGAGCCCACGAACGGTCTCGCCGGCCGTGAAGCGCTCTGGCTGCACCGGATGCTCCGGGCGCACGCGACACAGGGCGGCACGGTCCTGTACACCACCGCCGACCCCAAGGAGGCCGCCCGCGCCGCCGACCGGGTCGTCACTCTGGAGGCCGGCAGGCTCGTCGCGGACCAGGCGGCCGGCGAGTTCGCCCGCACCCGGCTGCGCCCCCGCGTCGCCGTCCGCAGTCCCCACGCCGCCCGGCTCGCCGCCCTCCTCAGCAAGGAGGCCCGCACGGCTCACCGTTCCGTGGAAGTCGTCCGGGAAGGCGGCAACCGCCTCTCCGTGTACGGCAGTACGACCGCCGAGGTCGGCGAGACCGCGTTCCGGCACGGCATCCTCGTCCATCAACTCGCCGACGAGACCGGTGACATGGGCCCCGGCGCCGACCTGGAGCCGTCGACGGAGGTCGCGCCGGAGACCGTACGGCGGCAACAGGACACGAGCGAAACGGCCATGGCGCCGGAGTGCCTGGTCACCGAGGCGGTCAGGAGCGCTGCCCGGCCGGACGAACCCGGCAGGCAGGTCCAGTCCGCCGCCGGTTCCACGGTCACCCCGCAACCGCGGGCGTCGGCCGCTCCGAAGTGGGCAGGGCGGTCAGGCGCGGGCGACGCCCCTCCGGACCCGAGCCGGTCCTCGGAAGGCGCCGAGTCGTCCGTCGCGGCCGCGCTCCAGCCGTCCGGCTCCGGCGAGGCGCAGCCCGACGGCCCCCAGGCGGCGTCCGGCTCCTCCCGCTCTTCCCGCGCGGACACGTCCGGCCTCTCCCGCCCGGCCGAGGCATCGGCCGTCGCGCTCAGGCCTCAGTCGGTGGGCGCCTCCGCGGGCACCCGGCCATCCGTCGTGACGGCATCCGCGCAGTGCCCTGCGTCGTCCGCGTCTCCCGACCCGGCGACCCGCACCGCCCCACCGGACCCGGCATCCGCCACCGTCCCCGCCCAGCCACCCGCCGTCACCACCTCCTCCGCCCAGCCGTCTGCCATCGGCACCTCCACCCAGGCGTCGGTGACCGCCGCGTCCGCCCAGCCGTCGGTCGCCGCTGCCTCCGTCCAGCCATCAACAGCGCCCGCCGAATCGTCGACGGCGGCCGCCCCCGCCGAGCCGCCGGTCACTGCCTCCGCTCTCACGTCGGTCGCAGCGGCTGCCGTCGGCGAGTCACCGGCCCCTGCCGCCTCCGCCCAGCCGTCGCCCTCCGCCGCGGCCACCGCCCGACCGCAGACCCGCGAGATGTCCGAACGGACGTCGGCCGGTGAGATGTCCGAACGGACGTCGGCCGGTGAGATGTCCGAACGGTCGTCGGCCGGTGATGAACCGGGCGATCTCGCCGCCCCGGCCGGCTCCCGCCGTCCACGGCCCGGCGCCGTACCCGCCGAAGCCCCCAGCGCCCCCCTTCCCGTCAAGGAGCCGCTTCAGCAGCCGCAGCCCGGCAAGCCCGCCGCGGCAGCCGAAGGCGAAATCCGAGCGGACGCCACTTCCGCCGACTTCCCGGCGGCCCTCGCGCGCCGGCCCGAAGCCTCCGCTCCGGACGCCCTTTCCTTCCTCCCTCCCACCATCTCCGTCCGCACCGCCCCCAGTCCCCTCCGCCCGCTGCGCTACGAACTCCGCCGGGCCGCCGGTATCGGTGCCGGCTTCCTCACCTGCGGTGTCGTACTGCTGTTGTCCGCCGTCACCGCCGTACTGCTGGCCAGGCTCGGGCACACCCCCCAGGCCCGGTTGTTCGCGGCCTGGCCGCGAGAGCTGCCGCTGCCTCCGGCGGCCCTCGGCGCGGGACTGCTCGGGGCATTGGCCTTCGGAGACGAGTTCCGCCACCCCGCGTTGGCGGCGGACCGCGGCACCGTGCCCCGCCGACTGGGGCTGCTCACCGCGAAACTGCTGGTCTCCGGAGCCACCGCGGTACTGCTCTCGTTCCTCACCCTGGGCTGCGACGCCGAAGTGCTCTATCTCGTCTACGGCCGGGAGCTCGCGAAGGTTCCCGCCGACTGGCTACCGCTCACCGTGAGTTGGTTCGGGCTGGTCGTCGGCTGCTCCTGGGCCGGCGTGCTGGCCGCGGGCGTCTTCCGATCCACCACGGCCGGCCTGGCCGCCGTCCTCGCCGTACCCGTGCTCGTGGTGCCGGCCGTGCACGAGGTGCTGCGGGGGCCCGGCGCGCGGATGGCCACCGGTCTCCCGGCGCGGTTGAGGGAAGCGTTCCTGCTCCAGTGGCCCTTCGGGGGAGACCGCTATCTGGTCGGTACGGTCCGAATGCTCGCCCAACCCGTGGGCGGCGCACTGGCGTTGTCACTGGCCGCACTGCTCTGCGCGTACCTGTTCACGACTCTGCGGGCGAGGGCTCGATGAGTGCGGATCGGGCGCTTGCGATCCACCTCTGCCCACAAATCCCTTCAGAACGCCCATTTCTTTCTGATAAGGCGTCAATTGCGACGGCGTGAGCGATCACCCTTTCGTGTGCTTTTCACCAAAGACCTCAAGGGAGTTGGAGGCAGCGCCGACAAAGGATCCGTGAGTACCCTTGCGCACACCATGATGACCGCCGCCCGCTCCGCAGACTCTGGTCTGGTCGGCCCGGGCGAACTCGACCGCTACCCCTACGCGGATGCTCCCGTCACGGAACGTGTCGGCGTGCCCTCCTGGGAGGGCGCCGACCCGGAACTCGGCCGTGTGGGCCGCCGTGCCGCGGGCAGCCGCGGCCGCGGACTGCACGGTCAACTCGTCCAACAGCTCGGTCAGATGATCGTCTCCGGCGATCTGGGCGCGGACCGTCCGCTGGTCCCCGAGGAGATCGGCCAGCGTTTCGAGGTCTCCCGCACCGTCGTCCGTGAGTCCCTGCGGGTCCTGGAGGCCAAGGGGCTGGTCAGCGCCCGCCCCAACGTCGGCACCCGTGTGCGGCCGGTCAGCGACTGGAACCTCCTCGACCCGGACATCATCGAGTGGCGGGCCTTCGGGCCGCAGCGCGACGACCAGCGCCGTGAGCTCAGCGAGCTACGCTGGACGATCGAGCCGCTCGCCGCCCGTCTCGCCGCCGGGCACGGGCGCGAGGACGTCCAGCAGCGCCTGTGCGACATGGTCGAGATCATGAGCCACGCCATGGCGCAGGGCGACGCGCTGACCTTCTCCCGTGCCGACGCCGAGTTCCACTCGCTGCTCATCCAGGTCGCGGGCAACCGCATGCTGGAGCACCTCTCCGGAATCGTGTCGGCGGCCCTCCAGGTCTCCGGCGGCCCGGTCACCGGCTGTGACCGGCCGAACGAGACCTCCCTGGCCCAGCACGCGCGGATCGTCGACGCTCTCGGCGCCGGCGACGGCACGGCCGCCGAATCGGCGATGCGCCAGCTGCTGACCATCCACCCCGAGGTGGAGCGCGTGGTGCCCGCCCCGCGCGAGCACTGATCCGCGCCGAGAGCGGCGCGCTCGGTCGGTGCCACGTCCCCCTGGCGCCGCCGGTCCGGAACCCGCTTCCGCCGGACCCCGCCGGATCCCTCAGGGCTCCGGCGGGGTCCGGCGGCGGGGCGGGCGCAGTGATCGGCCGTACGGAAGTCTCCACGACGGCCGCGTGAACGGGCTCGCGGCGGTGGCGCGACGCACTGGAGCGGTCGTACGAGCAGTCGTACGGTGGAGGGCGCGGGGTCCGAAGGGCCCGGAGAGATCATCGTCGACAACCTCTGCCCATGTCTGACCGTTTTTGAGTGCTTACGGGGTGTGACTCGGGCCACGTAGATTGGGCGTAACGCTCTTGCGAACAACGCGATGACCTAAGAGGTGACAGCCGCGGAGGGAATACGGACGCCATTCATGGCGCTGTGTATCGTCCCGGCCCGCGCCCGCGCCGTCGGCCCATCCCCAAGCCGGCGGTCGGCTCCAGTCCGTCCCGGACGGGGCCGGAAGCCGTTTTCCAACGTTCCGAGAGGTTGTTCGTGTCGGCCAGCACATCCCGTACGCTCCCGCCGGAGATCGCCGAGTCCGTCTCTGTCATGGCTCTCATTGAGCGGGGAAAGGCTGATGGGCAGATCGCCGGCGACGATGTGCGTCGGGCCTTCGAAGCTGACCAGATTCCGGCCACTCAGTGGAAGAACGTACTGCGCAGCCTCAACCAGATCCTTGAGGAAGAGGGTGTGACGCTGATGGTCAGTGCCGCGGAGCCCAAGCGCACCCGAAAGAGCGTCGCAGCGAAGAGTCCGGCCAAGCGCACCGCCACCAAGACGGTCGCGGCGAAGACGGTGACCACCAGGAAGGCGACCGCCACGGCCGCTCCCGAGGTGGCCCCCGCCGCTGCCGCCGACGACCCGGCCGAGGAGGCGGCGCCCGTGAAGAAGGCCGTCGCCAAGAAGGCCCCCGCCGCGAAGAAGGTGGCCGCGAAGAAGACCGCGACCGCCGCGAAGAAGACGGTGGCGAAGAAGACCGCCGCCAAGAAGGACGACGTCGAGGTCCTCGAGGACGAGGTCCTCGAGGAGCCCAAGGCCGGCGCCGAGGAGCCCGAGGGCACCGAGAGCGCGGGCTTCGTCCTGTCCGACGAGGACGAGGACGACGCGCCGGCGCAGCAGGTCGCCGCCGCCGGTGCCACCGCCGACCCGGTCAAGGACTACCTCAAGCAGATCGGCAAGGTCCCCCTGCTCAACGCCGAGCAGGAGGTGGAGCTCGCCAAGCGCATCGAGGCCGGTCTGTTCGCCGAGGACAAGCTGGCCAACGCCGACAAGCTGGCCCCGAAGCTCAAGCGCGAGCTGGAGATCATCGCCGAGGACGGGCGCCGTGCCAAGAACCACCTCCTGGAGGCCAACCTCCGTCTGGTGGTCTCGCTGGCCAAGCGCTACACCGGCCGCGGCATGCTCTTCCTGGACCTCATCCAGGAGGGCAACCTCGGTCTGATCCGCGCGGTCGAGAAGTTCGACTACACCAAGGGCTACAAGTTCTCCACGTACGCCACCTGGTGGATCCGGCAGGCGATCACCCGTGCCATGGCCGACCAGGCCCGCACCATCCGTATCCCGGTGCACATGGTCGAAGTCATCAACAAGCTCGCGCGCGTACAGCGCCAGATGCTCCAGGACCTGGGCCGCGAGCCCACCCCGGAGGAGCTGGCCAAGGAACTCGACATGACCCCGGAGAAGGTCATCGAGGTCCAGAAGTACGGCCGTGAGCCCATCTCCCTGCACACTCCGCTCGGTGAGGACGGTGACAGCGAGTTCGGTGACCTCATCGAGGACTCCGAGGCCGTCGTCCCCGCCGACGCCGTCAGCTTCACGCTCCTCCAGGAGCAGCTGCACTCGGTGCTGGACACCCTGTCCGAGCGCGAGGCCGGCGTCGTCTCCATGCGGTTCGGTCTCACCGACGGTCAGCCGAAGACCCTCGACGAGATCGGCAAGGTCTACGGCGTCACGCGTGAGCGGATCCGCCAGATCGAGTCCAAGACCATGTCGAAGCTGCGTCACCCGTCGCGTTCGCAGGTCCTGCGCGACTACCTCGACTAGATCGCGGTCCTGCGACCAGCTCGCGGTCCTACGACACCGAAGGTCCGGTCCTCCCTCGGGAGGCCGGACCTTCGTGCTGCGCGGTGCGGCCCCCTGGATGACTCTGGGTGTTCCAGTACCACCCAGAGTGAGGAGGGTGCATGCGTCGTCCGTCTGCTCCGGTCCTGATCCGGCCGCTGATCCTGGCGGCCGTCACCGCGGTCATACCGCTGGCCGGCCCGCCCCCGGCGGTCGCTGACAGCGTTGTCGTCGGCGGCTTCCCCATCGATGTCTCGCAGGCTCCCTGGACGGTCGCACTGTCCAGCCGTGACCGGTTCGGGGGTACCCGCGCCGGTCAGTTCTGCGGTGGCGTCGCGATCGGCCGGACCACGGTCCTGACCGCGGCCCACTGCCTGGCCGACGAGGTCGTCGGCGGACCGTACGGCCCGGTGGGCGACCTCAAGGTCATCGCGAACCGCACCGATCTGCTGTCCGCGCAGGGACAGGAGATTCCCGTGACCGTCGCCCGGGTGAATCCGGGCTACGACGCCGAGGCGAACACCGGGGACTTCGCCGTCCTCACCCTCGCCCGGCCTCTCCCGGGCAGCGCGGTGGTCCCGATGGCCGCCGAGGGGGACACCGCCTACACGCCCGGCACCGGTGCGCTGGTCTCCGGATGGGGCGACACCACGGGCGGCGCCGACTACGCACGCCGACTGCACGCGGCACGCGTCCACGTACTGCCTGACGAGACGTGCGAACGCGCCTATCCCGGCAACGCGGACGGCACCTACCAGCCCCACTCGATGCTGTGCGCGGGAGAGTCACGGGGCGGCCCGGACGCCTGCCAGGGGGACAGCGGGGGTCCGCTGGTCGCCGACGGGAAGCTGATCGGGCTCGTGTCATGGGGGAGCGGCTGCGGGCGGCCCGGCAGCCCCGGCGTCTACACGCGCGTCTCGGAGGCCGTACGGGCACTGAGCCCCGACGGGGCTCTCAGTCCCTCACGGCGGCCCCACAAGCCCTCCTGAGGCCCACTGTGGCCGTAAGACGAAGGGCGGTCGCCCTCCTGGGGAGGAGCGACCGCCCGTCACCGGCCTGTGCCGGAGCTGGCTCGTCGTGGGTGCGAGAGGTCAGCGCTCATCTTCGGAAGAGGTGGCCGGAACGGTCGTCAGCCGCTCCGTCTCGTCCTGTATCTCAGCGGCGATCTTCTTGAGTTCCGGCTCGAACTTGCGGCCGTGGTGGGCGCAGAAGAGCAGTTCTCCGCCGCTGAGCAGCACGACGCGCAGGTATGCCTGGGCGCCGCAGCGGTCGCAGCGATCGGCGGCCGTCAGGTGGCTCGCGGGGGTCAGAACAGTAGTCACGTCGCCTCTTCTCTAGCTCGACGAGCTGTCGTACCAGGGTCAACATCCAACCAGCCCGAAAACGTTCCCGCTCGGGGCTTCTCCTCGAAAAAAATCTTTCGAGGTGGCCGTCTGCTGCCGGTTGGCGGCGAATGTGCCGTATTGCGTGTTTTCAGTGCTTACGGGTTCGCGCGGTTCATCGGTCTCATCCTCCCGGCTGGATTGCCGGTTGTTTGTGAGGACGTGCCCGGAGCCTAAATGGTTCATGCCTCCAAGGGAACGTGATATGTACTTCACTCCATCGAGGGATCGAACACTCATACGACCCTGGACTAGGGTGAGGGCCGTACGAGGGTGGCGTTACAACGGCTCTACCAGGCCTCGGTACCCTCTGAACGGCGACCGAAGCCGGCCCCTTACCCAAAAGGGGCTCCACTGAAATTCAGCGAGGAGCGAACCGCGTGACCGCCGATACGTCCGTGCCGTCCACTGCGCTGCTGGCAGGAGCAGACCGGGACGGCTCCAACTACACCGCGCGGCACCTGCTCGTTCTCGAGGGCCTCGAAGCCGTGCGCAAGCGTCCCGGCATGTACATCGGCTCCACCGACAGCCGCGGCCTGATGCACTGCCTGTGGGAGATCATCGACAACGCCGTGGACGAGGCCCTCGGCGGCTACTGCGACCACATCGACGTGATCCTCCACGACGACGGCTCCGTCGAGGTCCGGGACAACGGCCGCGGCATCCCCGTGGACGTCGAGCCCAAGACCGGTCTGTCCGGCGTCGAGGTCGTCATGACCAAGCTGCACGCCGGCGGCAAGTTCGGCGGTGGCTCCTACGCCGCCTCCGGCGGTCTGCACGGAGTGGGTGCCTCCGTGGTCAACGCGCTCTCCGCACGCCTCGACGTCGAGGTCGACCGCGGTGGCCAGGTGCACGCGATCAGCTTCCGCCGCGGTGTGCCGGGCGCCTTCGCCGGCGCCGGCCCGGACGGCAAGTTCGAGGCCGGGAGCGGGCTGCGCAAGACCAAGAGGATCCCCAAGACCCGCAGCGGCACGCGGGTCCGCTACTGGGCCGACCGCCAGATCTTCCTCAAGGACGCCAAGCTCTCCCTGGACACGCTGCACCAGCGCGCCCGGCAGACCGCGTTCCTGGTGCCCGGCCTGACCATCGTCGTCCGCGACGAGTACGGCCTGGGCGAGGGCGGCAGCAAGGGTGAGGAGTCGTTCCGCTTCGACGGCGGCATCAGCGAGTTCTGCGAGTACCTGGCCACCGACAAGCCGGTCTGCGACGTCCTCCGCTTCTCCGGTCAGGGCACCTTCAAGGAGACCGTCCCGGTTCTGGACGAGCACGGCCAGATGACCCCGACCGAGGTCACCCGCGAACTCGGCGTGGACGTCGCGATGCGCTGGGGAACCGGCTACGACGTGACGCTGAAGTCGTTCGTCAACATCATCGCCACGCCCAAGGGCGGCACCCACGTGGCCGGCTTCGAGCAGTCCGTCCGTGAGACGCTCAACGAGGTGCTGCGCGCCAAGAAGCTGCTGCGCGTCGCCGAGGACGACATCGTCAAGGACGACGCCCTGGAGGGCCTCACCGCCGTCGTCACCGTCCGCCTCGCCGAGCCGCAGTTCGAGGGCCAGACCAAGGAGGTCCTCGGCACCTCGGCGGCCCGCCGGATCGTGAACAACGTGATCTCCAAGGAGCTGAAAGGGTTCCTGACCTCCACCAAGCGCGACGCGGCCGCCCAGGCCCGCGTGGTCATGGAGAAGGTGGTCGCCGCCGCGCGGACCCGTATCGCGGCCCGTCAGCACAAGGACGCGCAGCGCCGCAAGACGGCCCTGGAGTCCTCGTCGCTGCCGGCCAAGCTCGCCGACTGCCGCAGCGACGACGTCGAGCGCAGCGAGCTCTTCATCGTCGAGGGCGACTCCGCGCTCGGTACGGCGAAGCTGGCCCGGAACTCCGAGTTCCAGGCGCTGCTGCCGATCCGGGGCAAGATCCTCAACGTCCAGCGGTCCTCGGTCACGGACATGCTGAAGAACGCCGAGTGCGGTGCCATCATCCAGGTCATAGGGGCGGGCTCGGGGCGTACGTTCGACATCGACGCGGCCCGCTACGGCAAGATCATCATGATGACCGACGCCGACGTCGACGGCTCGCACATCCGCTGCCTGCTGCTGACGCTGTTCCAGCGGTACATGCGGCCCATGGTCGAGGCCGGCCGGGTCTTCGCCGCGGTCCCGCCGCTGCACCGCATCGAGATCGTCCAGCCCAAGAAGGGCCAGGACAAGTACGTGTACACGTACTCGGACCGCGAGCTGCGCGACAAGCTCATGGAGTTCCAGAGCACGGGCGTCCGGTACAAGGACTCCATCCAGCGGTACAAGGGCCTCGGTGAGATGGACGCCGACCAGCTGGCCGAGACCACGATGGACCCGCGTCACCGCACCCTGCGCCGCATCAACCTGTCCGACCTCGAAGCGGCCGAACAGGTCTTCGACCTGCTGATGGGCAACGATGTGGCCCCCCGCAAGGAGTTCATCTCCGGCTCGGCGGCGACGCTGGACCGGTCGCGGATCGACGCGTAGCCGCTACGCGGACTGAGTGGACTGAGCGGACTGGGCGGACGCGCCCAGCAGCCCTCGCCGCAGCGCTGATACCGCTGAGCGGCAGTAGTGACCGGAAGCCTCGGCAGACGCCGGGGCTTCCGGCCGTTTGAGCCCCGGCGCCCGGGAGCCTCGGAGCCTCGGTGTCCGGCGCCCCGCGCCCCCGGCCGCCGTCCCCGCCGCGGCCCGCACTCCGCCGGCACGGCACCCTGTAGCCCCGGCGCCCTGGCGTCCCGGCACCCCGGTGTCCCTACGTGCTCCTTCTCCACCCGGGGGTGGAGGGATCGCACCCCTCGGAATCCACCCGTGATCCACCCTCGCGCCGATCTGCTGACCTGTGCGTTTCCGTAGCGTCGAAGGCGTCGGCGGCTTCCGCTCCGGCACCGTCCCTTCCCGCTCATGGAGGCTCTGATGTCCGGGCTCGTCAACGCGTTGCTGATCGTGGCCGTGGTCGTCGTGGTGATCGTGCGCCAGTTCCGAGCCCGGCCCGTCAACACCGGTCGGCGCTGGTGGCTGCTGCCCGCGGTCCTCGCCGTCGTCGCGCTGCGCGAACCCGCGATACTCGACGCCCACCACCGCACCGAATCCGCCCTGCTGCTCGGCACGGAGTTGCTGGTCGGCCTCGGGATGGGCGCCGCCTGGGCCTGGACCACCAAGATCTGGACCGAACCCGACGGAGTGGTGTGGACCAAGAGCACCAAGGCCAGCGGGATGGTCTGGCTCGGCGGCCTGCTCCTGCGTGTGGGTCTCTTCGCCCTCGGCGCCGCGCTCGGCGTCCACCAGGACAGCTCGGCCCTGATGCTCGGCCTGGCGATCCTGCTCGGGGTCCGCTCCGGCATCCTCGTCTGGCGGGCGCAGTCCCTCCATACCGCCCCGTCCGCCGGCGGCCCTGCCCGGGCGTACCGTGACGGAATGGCCCGGGTCACCAGGAAGGAAGGGGTGTGACGGAGAACGCCTGGACGCGCTGGCCCTCGCGTGAAGCGCTGAGCCGCGCGGGGATCTCCCAGCCCAGGCGCATGCTCGCCTGGGGGGTGAGGCTGCTCGTCCTCGCCCTGCTGTTGTGGAGCGCCTTCAACCAGTCCCATGTCTGCGGCTGGGACGTGGCCGCGGCCGTGACGGGCGTTCTCGTGACCGCCGCGGCCTCCTGGGGCTTCTACCGGACGACCTACGCCCACCGGCTGGTGCCCTCCCTCGTCCTCATCGCCGTCCTCCTGGCCATCGCCGTGCTCGCGGAGGTCACGGGGTTCCGGGGCCCGGCGCTCGTGATCTGGTGCGGCTGCGGCATCTCGGCCCTGGAGCGGCTGCCGATCGCGGTCGCGGTGCCCGTCACCTCGGTGGCCCTGGCCTCGTACTCCGCGTTCAACAACGACGTGTGGCTGACCACCGCGGCCACCGTCGTCGGGATGGCCCTCGCCGGCTATGTCATGAGACTCGACGCCGAGGCCCGCGGTCACGCACAGCGGCTGCTGGCCCAGGAGCGTGCCGCGAGAGCGGCCGAGGCCGAGTCGGCGGCGCTCGCGGAGCGGGCCAGGATCGCCCGGGAGATCCACGACGTCCTGGCCCACAGCCTCTCGGCCCAGATGGTGCACCTGGAAGCCGCGCGACTGCTGATCGAGCGCGGCGCCGACCGGGAGCAGATCCTCGAACGCGTGGTGGCCGCCAGGGGAATGGCCCGCGACGGTCTGGCCGAGACCCGCCAGGCCCTGTCGGCGCTCCGTGGCGAGCTGACCCCGCTGGAGGACTTCCTCACCGAGCTCGTCGGCTCGGCCGACGGCGCGGAGGTCACCGTCACGGGCGAACGCAGAGCCCTGCCCGCCGAGGCCTCGCAGACGGTACGACGCGTCGCCCAGGAGGCGCTGACGAACGTCCGCAAGCACGCCCACGGCGCCAAGGTGCGGGTGCGGCTGGACTACGGCGAGCACGACGTGACGTTGAACGTGCGGGACTCGGGCGGACGTCCGGGCGAACTCACGGGCGCCGGCAGCGGGTACGGTCTGCTCGGCATGCGGGAGCGGGCCGAGCTGCTGGGCGGGTCGCTGGAGGCAGCACGTGATGACGAGGGGTTCGAGGTGCGGTTGAGGGTGCCTGTATGACGGAGGGCGGGAAGAAGCCCGCGCGGGTGGTGGTCGCGGACGACCAGACGGTGGTCAGGGAGGGCATCGTGATGCTCCTCGGGCTGCTGCCCGGTGTGGAGGTCGTCGGAGCGGCGGGCGACGGGGAGGAGGCGGTGCGGCTGGTCGGTGAGCTGGCCCCGGACGTGGTGCTGATGGACCTGCGGATGCCGCGCTGCGACGGGGTGGAGGCGACCCGGCGGATCCGCTCGCAGTACCCGGGGACCCAGGTCGTGGTGCTCACCACGTTCGCGGACGACGAGTCGCTGTTCCCGGCGCTGCGGGCCGGCGCCCGCGGCTACCTGACCAAGGACGCGGGTGGCGACGAGATCGTCCGGGCCGTGGAGAGCGTGCTCTCGGGAGACGCGGGACTCTCACCGAGCATCCAGCGACGGCTGCTGGAAAGACTGTCGCAGCCCGAGCAGCCGCCCCCGCCCGCGGCCGAGGCACCGGACGGACTGACCGTACGGGAGACCGAGGTCCTGGTGCTGATCGCCGAGGGGCTCAGCAACCAGGAGATCGCGCGGAGACTGCACGTCTCGACCGCGACGGTGAAGACACACATCAACAACCTGTTCGCCAAGACGGGACTCAAGGACCGCGCGCAGGCGGTGCGTTACGCCTACGGGAAGGGACTGGTGAGGCCACCGGCGAACTGAGTCACCTGATGGGGTGAAGAGACTTGAGAAGAGAGTCAGGGATCTTCCCGATCTGTCCATCCTTGGGCATGCAGTCAAGCAACGGACGTCACCGCGACGGCGGGGACGGCTCCGAGAGTTCGGCCGAACGGCACGCGGACCAGGGCGAGTACGGCACGACCTCCGGAGAAGTCAGGTACGAGGACCCCTGGTACGACGCGCTGGCCTCCGGCTGGGGCGATGTGGAGGGCGCCGGAAGGCCGGCCCCCGCCGTACCGCCGGCACGAACCGAGCCGGAAGGGCCGGCGGTCCGGGCCCGGGACGTGTATCTGGAGGTGCAGCGCAGCGCGGCCTTCCAGGAGGTGCGCGGCCGCTACCGGAGGTTCGTGGTGCCGGGGGCCGTCGTCTTCCTCACCTGGTACGTGGCGTACGTGGTCGCTGCGACGACCGCGCCCGGTCTGATGGCGAGGCCCGTCGCCGGAGCGGTGAACGTGGCGATGGTCGCGGGGCTCGGGCAGTTCCTCACGACGTTCGTTCTCACCTGGGCCTACGCACGGCACGCGCGGCTGCGCCGGGATCGTGCCGCGCTGGACCTGCGCTGGGACACCCAGGAACTGGCCCGTGGCGCGCGGGGCGGTGTCCTGTGACGCTCCATCATCAGACCCTGGCGCTGCTTCTGTTCAGCGCGTTCGTCGCGGTAACCCTGGGGATCACGACGTGGGTGAGCAGGAAACGGCATGGTTCGGCGGAGGAGTTCTATGCCGGCGGCCGGTTGTTCTCGCCGCTGGAGAATGGTTTGGCCATCGCGGGTGACTACATGTCGGCGGCCTCCTTCCTCGGTGTCACCGGGCTCATCGCGCTGTTCGGCTACGACGGACTGCTGTATGTGGTGGGTTTCCTGGTGGCATGGCTGGTCGTGCTGTTCGTGGTGGCCGAACTGGTCCGCAACTGCGGGCGGTTCACCCTCGCCGACGTGATCGCGGCGCGGATGACCGAGCGGCCGGTGCGGATCGCGGCGGGCACGTCCTCGGTCACGGTCTCCGTTCTCTACCTGGTGGCGCAGATGGTGGGGGCGGGCAGCCTGGTGGCCCTGCTGCTGGGACGGACCGGCGGGGCCGCCCAGGCGTGGACGGTCATCGGGGTCGGCGCGCTGATGGTGATCTACGTGTCGCTGGGCGGGATGCGGGCCACCACCTGGATCCAGATCGTGAAGGCGGTCCTGCTGATGGGCGGGACGGTGACACTGACCGTGCTGGTGCTGCTGCGCTTCCACGGCGACGTCGACCAGTTGCTGCTCACGGCCGCGGAGCGCAGCGGGCACGGCAAGGCGTTCCTCGCGCCGGGGCTCAAGTACGGCGGGACCTGGAGCGCGCGGCTGGACTTCATCAGCCTGGGCCTGGCGCTGGTGTTGGGCACGGCGGGGCTGCCGCACATCCTGTCGCGGTTCTACACGGTGCCGACCGCGAGGGCGGCCCGGCGGTCCACGGTGTGGTCGATCGGGCTGATCGGCGGCTTCTATCTGATGGCGATCGTGCTGGGCTTCGGAGCCGCCGCCGTCGTCGGGACGGACACGGTGCGCTCGTCGAACGAGTCGGGGAACACCGCGGTCCCCCTGCTGGCACTCGACCTGGGCGGCGGCGTGGGTTCCACCGGTGGAACGGTTCTGTTCGCGGTCGTCGCCGCCGTCGCCTTCGCGACCATCCTCGCCGTGGTCGCCGGGATCACCCTCGCCTCCTCGGCGTCCGTCGCCCACGACCTGTACGCCACGCTGCGCAGGCCGCACGCACGACAGCGCAGCGAGGTGGCGGTGGCGCGCACGGCCGCGGTGGGCATCGGGGTGGTGGCCATCGCCCTCGGCCTGCTGGCCCGTGACCTCAACGTCGCCTTCCTGGTGGGCCTGGCCTTCGCGGTGGCCGCCTCGGCCAACCTGCCGGTGCTGCTGTACTCGCTGTTCTGGGGAGGCTTCACGACCCGCGGCGCGGTGTGGGCCGTATACGGCGGACTCGTCCCCGCTCTGGTGCTGGTCGCGCTGTCCCCGGTGGTGTCCGGGAGCCCGGGGGCGCTCTTCCCGGACGTCGACTTCCAGTACTTCCCGCTGCAGAACCCGGGGATCGTCTCCATTCCGCTGGGTTTCCTGGCCGGCTGGCTCGGCACGGTCACCTCGGACGAGGTACCGGACGAGGGCAGGTACGCGGAGACCGAGGTGCGGTCGCTGACCGGGGCGGGGGCCGTGTAGGAGCTACGGCGCCACCCAGGCGTACCGGTGTTCCGGGCGGCCCGTGTCGCCGTACTTCAGGGTGAGGCGCAGCCGGCCTGCCTGTTCGAGGTGGCGGAGGTAGCGCTGGGCGGTCGAGCGGCTCAGACCGGTCTCGGCGGCGACCTCGTGGGCCGACAGCGGATGGCCGGCGCGGTGCAGGACACCGCAGATGAGGTCCGTGGTCGGCTCGGAGTGCCCACTGGGCAGCCCGGGTGCCGACGGGGCGGGTGAGGTGCGCAGGGCGCCGAAGATCCGGTCGACCTGCTCCTGCCCGGTCAGGCCCCGGCCGCCGACCCGGTCGACGGTGCGGCGCAGTGCCGCGTACGAGTCGAGGCGGGTGCGCAGCGCGGCGAAGGTGAACGGCTTGACCAGGTAGTGCAGGGCACCCAGGCGCATCGCGCGCTGGACGGTGGTCACGTCACTGGCCGCCGTGATCATGATGACGTCGGCGCCATGGCCGTGTTCGCGCATCCGGTGGACGAGTTCGAGACCGGTCTGGTCCGGCAGGTAGTGGTCCAGCAGGACCAGGTCGATGGTGCCGCGTTCCACGGCGGCCAGCGCCTGGGCAGCACTGTGTGCGCGGGCGGCCACCCGGAAGCCGGGAACCTTCCCCACGTACTTGGCGTTTATCTCAGCGACGCGGAAGTCGTCGTCGACCACCAGAACGTCAATCATCAGGCCTCTCCTTCAAGGCCGGCGAGCGTTAAGCCCGTGTTTCGTCTGCGCAGTTGTAGCGCGCGCAAAATGAGCACAACAGGTGCTTGCGAGCAAAAGAACGGCTTGCGCCCAGAAGACTGCTGCTGTGGTCCGTGCCACACCTACCGTCCCGGCCCATGAGCGCAGACACCAGCCCCGCCATCGAGCTACGGGGCGCGAGCAAGATCTTCAAGACCCCGTCGGGGGGTCTGCACACGGCTGTCCGCGACCTCGACCTCACCGTCGGACGTGGTGAGTTCGTGGCCGTGGTGGGGCCGACGGGTTGTGGCAAGTCCACCACGCTGACCCTGGTCAGCGGGCTGGAGGAGCCCACTGAGGGCGATGTCCTGGTGGCCGGTCAGCCGGTCGCCGGCGTCGGTGACAAGGTCGGTTTCGTCTTCCAGCAGGACGCCACCTTCCCCTGGCGGACCGTGCTGTCCAACGTGATGGCGGGACCCCGCTTCCGGGGCGTGCCCAAGGCGGAGGCGAAGGAGAAGGCCCGCGCCTGGCTGGCCAGGGTCGGCCTCGCCGCCTTCGAGGACCGCTACCCGCACCAGCTCTCCGGCGGCCAGCGCAAGCGGGTGGCGCTCGCCGCGACCTTCGTCAACGACCCCGAGATCCTGCTCATGGACGAGCCGTTCTCCGCGCTCGACGTGCAGACCCGGGCGCTGATGTCGGACGAACTCCTCGAGCTGTGGGAGGGCACCGGCGCCTCCGTCGTGTTCGTCACGCACGACCTGGAGGAGTCCATCGCGCTGGCCGACAAGGTGGTCGTCATGACCGCCGGGCCCGCGACCGTGAAGCAGGTCTTCGACATCGACCTGCCCCGCCCCCGCAAGGTCGAGTCGGTGCGTCTGGAGCCGCGGTTCATCGAGATCTACCGCGAGATCTGGGAGTCCCTCGGCGAAGAGGTCCGCATCACCCGTGAGAGGGGCGCCGCCCATGTCGCCTGACGTCCTCAGCACACCGGTCGTCGAGACGGCCAAGACCTCGGACCGCGCCCAGACGCGGGCCCAGGCCGCCCGCAGACGCAAGGTGATCGTGTACACCGTGCGGGTGCTGCTCCTGGTGGCCGTCCTCGGCCTGTGGGAGGTCCTGTCCCGGGCCGGTGTCATCGACCCGTTCAACTTCTCGATGCCGTCGAAGATCTGGGACCAGATCTGGACCTGGGTGACCCACGGCACCGCACTCGGCTCCCTCGGCGAGCAGATCTGGTACACGCTGTACGAGGCGCTGCTCGGCTGGGTCATCGGGGTCGCCGCCGGTGTCGTCTTCGGCATCGCCCTGGGACGGATCGCGTTCCTCGCCGACGTCCTCGGCCCCTACATCAAGGTGCTCAACTCGATCCCCAGGATCGTGCTGGCCCCGATCTTCGTGATCTGGTTCGGGCTCGGCGCCTCCTCCAAGGTCGCCTCGGCCGTCGTCCTGGTGTTCTTCCCGGTGTTCTTCAACGCCTTCCAGGGTGCCCGCGAGGTGGACCGCAACCTCGTCGCCAACGCCCGGATCCTGGGCGCCAGCGACCGCCGGGTGACCCTCCAGGTGGTCATCCCGTCCGCCACCTCGTGGATCTTCACCAGCCTCCACGTCAGCTTCGGCTTCGCCCTCATCGGCGCCATCGTCGGCGAGTACATCGGTGCCACCAAGGGCATCGGCCTGCTCGTCGCGCAGTCGCAGGGCACCTTCAACGCGGCCGGTGTGTACGCCGCGATGGTCATCCTCGCCGTCGTCGCGCTCGCCGCCGAAGGGCTGCTCACCTTCGCCGAGCGCCGCATCTTCCGCTGGAAGCCGTCGGACTCCGACAGCTGAACCCGGCCTTCTCCTCCCGCACCGCCACTCACAAGGACGTGAACGTCATGCGCAAGTCCGCCAGATACACCACCCTGGCCGCCGCCGGCCTGCTCGCCCTGTCCTCCCTCACCGCCTGTGCCAACGACGCGGCGAGCACGACCTCCAGCGGCTCCGCCGGCAAGGGCGACGGAAAGGGCACGAAGGTCAAGATCATGGTCGGCGGCCTGGACAAGGTCATCTACCTCCCGGCGATGCTCACCCAGCGGCTCGGCTACTTCGACGCCGAGGGACTCGACGTGGAACTGCTGACCGAGCCGGCCGGTGTGCAGGCCGAGACGGCCCTCGTCGCCGGGCAGGTCCAGGGCACGGTCGGCTTCTACGACCACACGCTGGACCTCCAGACCAAGGGCAAGGCGGTGGAGTCCGTCGTGCAGTTCTCCCGGGCGCCCGGCGAGGTCGAGATCGTCTCCACCAAGGCCGCCGGTGACATCACCTCGCCCAAGGACTTCAAGGGCAAGAAGCTCGGCATCACCAGCCTCGGTTCGTCGACCGACTTCCTGACCAAGTACCTCGCCGTCAAGAACGGCGTGAAGGTCAGCGACTTCTCGCCGGTCGCCGTCGGTGCGGGCGCGACCTTCATCTCGGCGCTCCAGCAGGGGTCCATCGACGGTGGGATGACGACGGATCCGACCGTCGCGACCATCCTGGACAAGAAGGCGGGCAAGATCCTCCTGGACATGCGGACGCCGGAGGGTTCCCAGAAGGCGCTCGGCGGTCCGTACCCGTCGTCCAGCCTGTACATGCAGACGGACTGGGTCAACAGCCACAAGGACACCGTCCAGAAGATGGTCAATGCGTTCGTCAAGACGCTCAAGTGGATGTCCACCCACAGCGCCGCCGAGATCGCGGCCAAGATGCCGGCCGACTACGCCCAGGGCGACAAGGCCCTCTACACGCAGTCCATCAAGAGCACGCTGCCGATGTTCACCGACGACGGTGTGATGCCCGAGAACGGCCCCGAGACCGTGGAGAAGGTGCTCAAGGCGTTCAACACGAACATCCAGAACCACGATGTCGACCTCAGCAAGACCTACACGACGGAGTTCGTCAAGGCTGCCAAGTAGCAGTACGTCTCAGCCGCGGGTCGCCCACACGTAACGGTGTTCGGGGCGGCCCGCGTCGCCGTACTTGAGGGTCAGCCGGGCCCGTCCGGTGCGCTCCAGGAGCTTGAGGTAGCGCTGGGCGGTCTGCCGGCTCACCCCGGTCCGCTCGGCGATCTCCTGGGCCGACAGCGGGCTCTCGGCGTTCATCAGCGACCGGCGGACCAGCTCGGCGGTGGTGGGGGAGTGCCCCTTGGGCAGCTCCGGCTCGGACGGCGCGGACAGGGCGCCGAAGATGCGGTCCACCTCGGCCTGTTCGGCCTCGCCGCCGCCGTCCAGGGTGCGCCGCAGCTGCGCGTACGCCTCCAGCTTGGTCCGCAGCCCCGCGAACGCGAACGGCTTCACCAGGTACTGCAGGGCACCCTGGCGCATGGCCGCCTGGACGGTCGAGACGTCCCGGGCCGCCGTCACCATGATCACATCGGTCTGGTGGCCGCGCCGCCGCATCTCCTGGACCACCGCGAGGCCCGTGTCGTCGGGCAGGTAGTGGTCCATCAGGACCAGGTCGAGGCAGGGGAGCGCCTCCAGCTGGCGCAGCGCCTCGGCCGCGTTGTGGGCCTCGCCGGCCACGTGGAAGCCGGGCACCTTCTCGACGTAGGCCGCGTTGACCCGGGCGACCCGGGTGTCGTCGTCCACGACCAGGACCTCGATCACGGCGCTTCCTCGTCCCTCGGTCATCGTGCGTCCTCGTCGGCCGGTACGGGCACCGGTTCCAGCTCCGGCTCGGTCAGCGCCTCGGGCAGCACCACCGTGAACTGCGCGCCGCCGCCGTCCGCGTCGCCCACGGACGCGCTGCCGCCCTGGCGTTCGGCGAGCCGGCGCACCAGGGGGAGTCCGATGCCGCGCTTGCCGTGCGCGGGCGGCTTCTTGGTGGACCACCCCTCGGTGAACGCCAGCTCCCGTTGTTCCGCCGGGATCCCCGGCCCGGTGTCGCGCACCCTGAGGACGACCGCGCGTCCCTCGGTGCGCAGTTCGACCTCCACGCGCGCGTGCGGAGTGCCGGCGACCGCGTCCAGCGCGTTGTCGACGAGGTTGCCCACGACCGTGACCAGCCCCCTGGGGTCCACCAGCCGGTCCGGCAGCCAGGTGCGGTCCGACACCCACAGGGCGACCCCGCGCTCGGCCGCGACGGTCGCCTTGCCGACCAGCAGCGCGGCCAGCAGCGGGTCCTGGATCTTCTCCGTGACCTGCTCGGCGGTGACCCGGTGGTCGCCGACCACCTCGCCGACGAACTCCACGGCGTCGTCGTACATCTCCAGTTCCAGCAGCCCGAGCAGGGTGTGCATGCGGTTGGCGTGCTCGTGGTCCTGGGCGCGCAGGGCGTCGATCAGCCCGCGCGTGGAGTCGAGTTCGCGGCCCAGCTGTTCCAGCTCGGTGCGGTCGCGCAGGGTGGCGACGGCGCCGCCGTCGTCGGTGGGCATCCGGTTGGCGACCAGGACCCGCTGACCGCGCACGGTGAGCAGGTCGGTGCCGGTCACCCGGCCGGCCAGCACATCGGTGGTACGGCCCGCGCCGAGCGCCTCGTCGGGGGACCGGCCGACGGCCTCGTCACCGATGCCGAGCAACCGGCGGGCCTCGTCGTTCAGCAGCCGAATCCGGCCGCCGCGGTCGAGGGCGACGACGCCTTCCCGGATGCCGTGCAGCATCGCCTCGCGCTCCGCGAGCAGCGCTGAGATGTCGGAGAAAGCCAGGTCACGGGTCTGCCGCTGGACCCTCCGGGAGATCAGCCAGGCGGCCAGCGCACCGACCGCGAGAGCGCCGCCGGCGTACGCGAACAGTCCCGGGATCGTGCTGAGCAACCGGGCCCGGACGCTGTTGTACGCGATTCCGACCGAGACCGCCCCGATGATCCGGTGCTTCGAGTCGTACAGCGGCACCTTGCCCCGTGCGGAGCGGCCCAGGGTGCCGTCGTCGATCTGCATGACCTCCTGGCCGTCCAGTGCCTCCTTGGGGCTGGTCGACACATGCTGGCCGATCTCCGAGGGCGTGGTGTGCGACCAGCGGAATCCGCCCTTGTCCATCACCACGATGTACTCGGCGCCGGTGGCCTTCCGGATCCGCTCCGCCTCCTTCTGCACCGGACCGCTCGCGCTGGGCGGGGTGGTCAGGACACCTTCGGCGATCTGCGGGTCCTGGGCCGTGGTCTGGGCGATGGCCAGGGCCCTGTGCATGGCCTCCTGGTCCAGCTGCTTGCTGAGCGGCGCGAGAAAGAGCCCGGTCGCGAGCACCGCCACCCCCGCGGCGATCGCCAGCTGCATCAGCAGGACCTGCGAGAACACCTTTCGGGGCAGCCGGGGGCGCAGTCGGCGCGCGGGGGGCGTGGGGCTCATACCCACGACGGTACGTGCGCGGGTGCGCCGTACCTAAGAGGTGTGGTGTGGATCTCTTGACCAGATCTTGGGAAAGCCGGGACCGCCGAGATCAGCCCGATCCGTGAGATCGGCGGGATCAGGCGAGATCAGCTCGCCAGGGCCGACGCCGTCCGCAGCTCCCGCAGTGACACCACGTCCATCCGGGCCGGGGATCCGAGCACGGAGACCCCGCAGCTCTCCGGGCGGGGCGGCAGGGACGCGCCCTGGGCCACCTCCACCCGCCAGCGGCGGCCGTCGGCGTGGTCGACGGTGACCTGCCAGCGCGGGGCCGCGCCCTCGGTCCGTACGACGCTCAGCGCGCCCGCCGCGTACTCGCCCGCCGCCTCGCGGACGGCCAGCTCGGCCGCCTGGCCGGGCCGCCCCCAGGCGGAGCACCCGCGGCACCCCTCCAGCACCACACGGCCCTCCTGGGCGCCGTGCAGGACCTCCTTGATGGCATGGGCCTCGGCGCGCCCGTACGCGTAGCCGTACGGCAGCACGAGCACCGTCGGTGAGAAGCGATGACCACCCAGATGGGTGACCTCCCAGGTGCCCCGTACGCCGGACGCGGCCAGTTCGGCGGCGAGCGGGCGGCCCAGCAGGGCGCAGCAGCGGTCACGCTTGCCGTTGGTGCAGACGAGGGCGAGCGGGCTGCCGGAGTGCGGCCGGCCGCCGAGCGCCGTGCCGAAGGAACGGTGGTCGCCCGCGCCGAGCGCGGCGAGGTCGAGGTCGAGCAGCCGGCGGGGATCGCGGGTCTCGGCGCTGTGCAGCCACAGGTTCCCGGGAACGGTGTGGGCCGCGTACACCTGCCGAACGGCGGGCGTGCCCGGGTCGGCATGGCGGCCGGGGCGGCGGATGAGCGCGATCCGCACGCCGGTCCCGTCGGCGGCGGCCTCCAGGGCGCGGCCGAGCGCGGGGTCCAGATGGCTCGAAGTGAGCGCCTTGGCACCCCAGGGGCCCGGCTGTTCCAGCAGCAGCCACGTCGTCGCTGTGGCGGCGGTGCCAGAGACGGGCTCGTCGAGCATCCGGGAGACGGTTGCGCACCTACTCACAGAGGTGAGCCTAACCTGACTTTGCCCGGACCGACTTCCGGGCCCCGCCCGTTCGGCCGCCGAAGGGGTTACTCCGGCAGCGGCTGCGGCGGTCTGGGGCCGACGTAGTGGCCGCTGGGGCGCATGCGGAGCGGGCGTTCGCCGTACTCCTCCAGGGTGTGGGCGATCCAGCCCGCCGTCCGGGCGACGGCGAAGATCGTCTCGCCCGCGGTGGCGGGCATCCCGCAGGAGGCCGTGAACACGGCCAGCGCCAGGTCGACGTTGGCGTGCAGCGGAGCGTGCCGGGCGGTCGTGGCCACGATGTCCCGCGCGGCGAGGAGGGCGGGCTCCGCGCGCGGGATCCCCTCCAGGAGGTCGAAGAGCACGCGCGCGCGTGGATCCTCCCCCTGGTAGAGCCGGTGACCGAGGCCCGGGATACGGCGGCCGGCCCGCAGTTCGTCCGCGATCACCGGCACGGCGGTGCCCTGGTCCAGGACGTCGAGCAGCAGCCGGTGCGCGAGTCCGCTGGAGGCGCCGTGCAAGGGGCCTTCGAGTGCGCCGAGGCCGGCCGACACGGCCGCGTACGTGTGGGCGCGCGCGGAGGCGGCCACCCGGACCGCGAGGGTGGAGGCGGCCAGGTCGTGGTCGACGAGCAGCGCGAGGGCGGTGTCCAGGACGCGCAGGGCGGCCTCGGTGGGTTCGACACCGGTCAGCCGGCGCCACAGCCGGTGGGCCAGCGGGCCGTCGTCGGGCCCGCGCCGTTGCTGCGGCGGCAGCGCGGCGACGAGGGTGGGGATCAGGACCCGCGCGGTGCCGAGGACGGCTTCCTCGGACAGGTCGAAGCGCAGTGGATCCTCGGCGGCCGCGGCGATCGTGGCGACCCGCAGCCGGTCGGTGGGGGTGGTGTGCTCGGGCAGCGCGTCGACGGCCCGGCGGGCGACGGCGACCGTGGCCTTCGGTGCGGTGAAGGTCGTGCCCCGTTCCATCCGGCCCGTCCACAGCCACTCGGCCACCTCCTCGTAGGAGTGGCGGGCGGCCAGTTCGGTGGCGTCGACGCCCCGGTAGAAGTACCGGTCACCGTCGATCAGCGTGATCCGGGTGCGTACCGAGAGGTCGCCGCCTCCGGGTGCGGAACCGGCCGCCGTCTCCCGCCGGTTGCGCCGGGCCAGCGCCGCCACCTCCGCGGCGTCGAAGGTGCTGGCCCGGCCACCGGGCTCGCGCCTGCTGCTGAGCTGACCGCGGCTCACATAGGCGTACACGGTCTCGGGTTTCACGCCGAGCAGTTCGGCGGTCTCCTTGGTGCTCAGCCGCCGCGCGGAGCTGTCGGGAGCGGGGTGTTGATCGCGCATGCCGCCACCGTAGCCGTCCTGACACATATTGATTCAATCAATGTTGACAGGAGTTGAGTCAAGCATAGACAGTCGAATCAAGTTCAGGCTGGACAGCGGAGGCACGTCATGACCGTCAACAGGACCGCGTCGACCCTTGTCGAGGTGCCGCGCGGACTCGCCGGTGTCGTCGTCACGGACACCGAAGTGGGAGATGTGCGGGGGAGCGAGGGCTACTACCACTACCGGCAGTACTCGGCCGTGGAACTCGCCCGCACCCGGAGCTTCGAGGACGTCTGGCACCTGCTGGTCCACGGCGACCTGCCGGACCCCGGACGCGCCGCGGCCTTCGCCGCGGAGACCGCCGCACTGCGGCGGCTGCCCGAGGAGGTCCGTACCGCCCTGCCCGCGGTGGCGGCGGCGAGTGCTGTCTCCGGTCCGCTCGCCGGGATGCGCACCGCGCTCTCCCTGCTCGGCGCGGCCAGAGGACTGCGGCCGGTGTACGACATAGACGCGGACCGGCGGCGGGCCGACACGGTCGCCGCGTGCGCCGCCGTACCCACGCTGCTCACGGCGCTGTACCGGCTGGGGCGGGGGCTCGAGCCGGTGGAACCGCGCGCGGACCTCCCGTACGCGGCCAACTACTTGTACATGTTGACGGGCTCGGAACCGGATCCCCGAAGGGCCCGTGCGGTCGAGCAGTACTTGATCTCAACCATTGACCACGGATTCAATGCGTCAACCTTCACCGCACGTGTCATCGCGTCGACCGGCGCGGATGTCGCGGCCTGCCTCGTGGGAGCGGTCGGTGCGCTGTCCGGGCCGCTGCACGGGGGCGCGCCCAGCCGGGCACTGGACACCCTGGACGCGATCGGGACGCCGGACCGGATCGACCCGTGGATCCGCGACCGGGTACGCGCCGGTGACCGCGTGATGGGCTTCGGGCACGCGGTCTACCGCACGGAGGACCCGCGTTCCCGCATGCTGCGCGAGATCGCCCAGGGCTTCGGCGGCCCCCGGGTCGAGTTCGCCGTCGAGGTCGAGCGCCAGGTGGAACGCATCCTCGCCGAGCTGAAGCCTGGCCGTGAACTCCACACCAACGTCGAGTTCTACGCGGGCGTCGTCATGGAACTGTGCGGCCTGCCCCGGGAGATGTTCACGCCGACGTTCGCGGCCGGGCGGGTGATCGGCTGGAGCGCGAACATCCTGGAGCAGGCGGCCGACTCGAAGATCATCCGGCCGGTGGCGCGGTACGTGGGGCCCGAGCCGGAGGTGACCGTCGAGGTCACCGTGTAGGGCACGCCGTCGACCGCCGGCGGCGGCTGTGGCGGGGGCGCGGATCCCGGCCCCGGCCGTTTCCTATCCTGGACCGGCCCGCCACCGTCACCGCGTCAGAGAGGCCGCCCCTTGGAGCAGCACCACCCTTCCCCGCAGATCCCGGTCGTGGTCCTCGCCGGATTCCTGGGCTCCGGGAAGACCACGCTCCTGAACCACCTGCTGCACCGCAGCGGAGGCAGCCGGATCGGAGCGATCGTCAACGACTTCGGGGCCATCGAGATCGACGCGATGGCGGTGGCCGGTGCCCTCGGGGACTCGACCGTCTCGCTCGGCAACGGCTGCCTGTGCTGCGCCGTCGACGCCAGTGAACTGGACCTGTACCTGGAGCGGCTCGCCAACCCGGCCACCGGGATCGACGTCGTCGTCATCGAGGCCAGCGGACTCGCCGAACCCCAGGAACTCGTCCGGATGCTGCTCGCCAGCGAGCACCCCGGGATCGTCTACGGCGGCCTCGTCGAGGTCGTGGACGCCGCCGAGTTCGACGACACGCGCGCCAAGCACCCCGAGATCGACCGGCACCTCGCCCTCGCGGACCTCGTCGTCGTGAACAAGCTCGACCGGGCCGAGCAGAACGGCGAGCGCGTCCTGGGGCTCGTGCGGTCGCTCACCGACGCGGCCGCCGCCGTCGTACCGGCCACCTATGGCCGGATCGACCCGGAGTTCCTGTTCGACTGCCGGCCCGTCGAAGACCGCATCGGCCAGCTGTCCTTCGACGATCTGCACGAGCACGAGCACGAGAACGAGCACGGCGACGGGAACCGGCACCGGCACGGGGACGGAGACGGCAGCGGGCACGTGGGGCACCTGCACAGCTCCTACGAGAGTCTGTCCTTCGTCTCCGGGCTGCCGCTGGACCCCCGCCGGCTCATGGCCTTCCTCGACAGCCGGCCCGAGGGGCTTTACCGGATCAAGGGGTACGTCGACTTCGGGCCGTACGACCCAGGGAACCGGTACGCCGTGCACGCCGTCGGGCGCTTCCTGCGGTTCTATCCGGAGGCCCGGGAGCCCGGCGGGGCACGGCTCACGCAGCTCGTGCTGATCGGTGCCGGCATCGACGCGGCCGCGCTCCGCAAGGAGCTGGAGGCGTGCACGAACGACGCCCCGCACGCCGACGAGCACGGCATGTGGGGCGTCCTGCGCTACGTACAGGGCCTCTCCGAAGGCCCGGACGAGGCGTAGACCGGACCTGGACTGGACCCGGACCGGACCTAGACCGGGCCGGCCACCACCCACACCGTCTTCGCCAGGGAGACACCGGAGCCGTCGCGGCGGGGGTCGGCCTCCGGGAGGTCGGCCGGGGTGCCGTTCTTCTGGGCCGCCTTCGCCGGCACCGGACCCGCCCAGCCGAAGGACAGGCAGTCCTCGCCCTTCAGGAAACGCTGGCAGCGCACCCCGCCGGTGGCCCGGCCCTTGCGCGGGTACTGGTCGAACGGGGTCAGCTTGGCCGTCGTCTGCACCGAGTCGTCGAGAGTGCCACGCGAGCCGGCCACCGTGAAGACCACCGCGTCGGCCGCCGGGTCCACCGCGGTGAAGGAGATGACCTTCGCGCCCTCGGCGAGCTTGATGCCCGCCATGCCGCCCGCCGGACGGCCCTGCGGGCGCACCTGGGAGGCCTGGTAGCGCAGGAGCTGCGCGTCGTCCGTGATGAAGACCAGGTCCTCCTCGCCGGTCCGCAGTTCCACCGCGCCGACGATCCGGTCGCCCTCCCTGAGGGTGATGACCTCCAACTCGCCCTTGTTGGACGGGTAGTCGGGCACCACCCGCTTGACGACACCCTGCGCGGTGCCGAGGGCCAGACCGGGCGAGGACTCGTCCAGCGTGGTCAGGCAGACCACGCTCTCGCCGTCCTCCAGGGAGAGGAACTCCGACAGGGGAGCGCCGCCCGCGAGGGTGGGCGCGGCCGCCGTCTCCGGGAGCTGCGGCAGGTCGACCACGTTGATCCGGAGCAGACGGCCCGTCGAGGTCACCGCGCCGATCTCGCCGCGCGCGGTCGCCGGGACCGCCGAGACGATCACGTCGTGCTTGGCCCGCTTGCCGTCGGCGTCGGCCGGGAAGGGCTCGCCGTTCATCGTGCGCGCCAGCAGACCCGTCGAGGACAGCAGCACCCGGCACGGGTCGTCGGCCACCTGGAGCGGCACCACGGCCGCCGGGGCGCCCGAGGCCTCCAGCAGGACCGTGCGCCGCTCGGTGCCGAACTTCTTCGCCACCGCGGCCAGTTCGGCCGAGACCAGCTTGCGCAGCTCCGCGTCCGAGTCCAGGATCCGGGTCAGCTCGGCGATCTCCGCGGTGAGCTTCTCCTTCTCCGCCTCCAGCTCGATACGGTCGTACTTGGTGAGGCGCCGCAGCGGCGTGTCCAGGATGTACTGGGTCTGGATCTCCGACAGCGAGAAGCGCTCCATCAGGCGCTCCTTCGCCTGCGCGCTGTTCTCGCTGGAGCGGATCAGCCGGATGACCTCGTCGATGTCCACCAGGGCGGTGAGCAGGCCCTCGACCAGGTGCAGACGGTCGCGGCGCTTGGTGCGGCGGAACTCGCTGCGGCGGCGGACCACGTCGAAGCGGTGGTCCAGGTAGACCTCGAGCAGTTCCTTGAGGCCCAGCGTGAGCGGCTGGCCGTCCACCAGGGCCACGTTGTTGATGCCGAAGGACTCCTCCATCGGCGTCAGCTTGTAGAGCTGCTCCAGGACCGCCTCCGGCACGAAGCCGTTCTTGATCTCGACGACCAGGCGCAGCCCGTGCTCGCGGTCGGTGAGGTCCTTGACGTCGGCGATGCCCTGCAGCTTCTTGGCGTTGACCAGGTCCTTGATCTTGCCGATGACCTTCTCGGGACCGACCGCGAAGGGCAGTTCGGTGATGACCAGGCCCTTGCGGCGGGCCGTCACCGTCTCCACCGCCACCGTGGCCCGGATCTTGAAGGTGCCACGGCCCGTCTCGTACGCGTCCCGGACGCCCTCCAGGCCGACGATCCGGCCGCCGGTGGGCAGATCGGGGCCCGGGACGTGCTTCATCAGCGTGTCCAGGTCCGCGTTCGGGTAGCGGATCAGGTGCCGGGCGGCGGCGATCACCTCGCCGAGGTTGTGCGGCGGCATGTTGGTGGCCATGCCGACGGCGATGCCCGAGGATCCGTTCACCAGCAGGTTCGGGAACGCGGCGGGCAGCGCCACCGGCTCCTGCTCCTGGCCGTCGTAGTTGGGCGCGAAGTCGACCGTGTCCTCGTCGATCGACTCGGTCATCAGGCTGGTCGCCGCGGCCATCCGGCACTCGGTGTACCGCATGGCGGCCGGCGGGTCGTCGTTGCCCAGGGAGCCGAAGTTGCCGTGGCCGTCGACCAGCGGGACACGCATCGAGAACGGCTGGGCCATCCGCACCAGCGCGTCGTAGATCGACGAGTCGCCGTGCGGGTGCAGCTTGCCCATCACCTCGCCGACCACGCGCGCGCACTTCACGTAGCCGCGCTCGGGGCGCAGCCCCATCTCGTTCATCTGGTAGACGATCCGGCGGTGCACCGGCTTGAGCCCGTCCCGGGCGTCCGGCAGGGCGCGCGAGTAGATGACCGAGTACGCGTACTCGAGGTAGGAGCCGCGCATCTCGTCCACGACGTCGATGTCGAGGATCCTCTCCTCGAACGAGTCGTCGGGCGGCGGGGTCTTCGTGCTGCGGCGGGCCATCGCTGCCGGCTCCTTGCTCATGCGTGAACGGGATCTGACGCGGACCATTGTGGACCGCCGTACTGACAACCCGGGTCAGGACCCGGTCTCCGCGGCCCGCTCCGCCGCCCGGTGGCGTTCGAGAGCGGGTCTGACGCAGGCTACGCGATCCGCTGTGGGCGTACGTCGTGCGGGAACTTCGCCGGGTCCCCGCACGCTTGCATACAGTGGCAGGACCGGCAGAAAAACCGCGGTTCGAGACCGCTTCCGCGAGCGAAGGGACGTACATGCCCATGGGTCACACGACCACGGCCGAGACAGGCTCCGGAGGCCTGACAGCGACCGAGCACCGCTTGGCCAACGGTCTGCGCGTGGTGCTCTCCGAGGACCACCTGACCCCGGTCGCGGCGGTCTGCCTCTGGTACGACGTCGGTTCCCGGCACGAAGTCAAGGGCCGTACCGGCCTGGCTCACCTTTTCGAGCACTTGATGTTCCAGGGCTCGGCCCAGGTGACGGGCAACGGCCACTTCGAGCTGGTGCAGGGCGCCGGCGGCTCGCTCAACGGCACCACGAGCTTCGAGCGGACCAACTACTTCGAGACCATGCCCGCCCACCAGCTGGAGCTCGCCCTCTGGCTGGAGGCCGACCGCATGGGCTCGCTGCTCGCCGCCCTGGACGACGAGTCGATGGAGAACCAGCGCGACGTCGTCAAGAACGAGCGCCGCCAGCGCTACGACAACGTGCCCTACGGCACGGCGTTCGAGAAGCTGACCGCGCTCGCCTACCCGGAGGGCCACCCCTACCACCACACGCCCATCGGCTCGATGGCCGACCTGGACGCGGCCACCCTGGAGGACGCGCGCGCGTTCTTCCGCACCTACTACGCGCCCAACAACGCCGTCCTGTCGGTCGTCGGTGACATCGACCCGCGGCAGACGCTCGCCTGGATCGAGAAGTACTTCGGCTCCATCCCGGCCCACGACGGCAAGCCCACCCCGCGCGACGGCTCGCTGCCCGAGATCATGGGCGAACAGCTGCGCGAGGTCGTCGAGGAGGAGGTCCCCGCGCGGGCGCTGATGGCCGCCTACCGGCTCCCGGAGGACGGCACGCGCGCGTCCGACGCGGCCGACCTGGCCCTCACCGTCCTCGGTGGCGGCGAGTCCTCCCGCCTCTACAACCGTCTGGTGCGCCGCGACCGTACGGCCGTCGCGGCCGGCTTCGGCCTGCTGCGGCTCGCCGGCGCGCCCTCCCTGGGCTGGCTGGACGTGAAGACCTCCGGTGACGTCGAGGTACCGGTCATCGAGACCGCCATCGACGAGGAACTCGCCCGGTTCGCCGAGGAGGGCCCCACGCCGGAGGAGATGGAGCGCGCCCAGGCCCAGTTGGAGCGCGAGTGGCTGGACCGGCTCGGCACGGTGGCCGGCCGCGCGGACGAACTGTGCCGGTTCGCCGTCCTGTTCGGTGACCCCCAGCTCGCCCTGACCGCGGTCCAGCGTGTCCTCCAGGTCACCCCCGAGGAGGTCCGGGAGGTCGCCAAGGCCCGGCTGCGCCCCGACAACCGCGCGGTGCTCGTGTACGAGCCCAAGTCCCCGGAGACGGCCCAGGACGCCGACGTACCCGAGGACCCGGAGGCCGAAGCCACGGTCGAAGCCGGCGACAACGATGAGGAGGCGGCCAAGTGACCGAGCTCGCCAGCATGGACTTCCACCCGCAGCCACAGCCGGGCGAGGCCAGGCCCTGGGCCTTCCCCGCCCCCGAGCGCACCACCCTGGACAACGGCCTGACCGTGCTCCGCTGCCACCGCCCCGGCCAGCAGGTCGTCGCCGTGGAGGTGCTTTTGGACGCCCCCCTGGACGCCGAACCGGCCGGCCTGGACGGCGTCGCCACGATCATGGCGCGCGCCTTCTCCGAGGGCACCGACCGGCACTCCGCCGAGGACTACGCCGCCGAGCTGGAGCGGGCCGGGGCGACCCTCGACGCGCACGCCGACCACCCCGGCGTCCGCATCAGCCTGGAGGTCCCGGCCTCCCGCCTCGGCAAGGGCCTCGGCCTGCTCGCCGACGCCCTCAGGGCGCCCGCCTTCGCCGACAGCGAGGTCGAGCGGCTGGTCCGCAACCGCCTCGACGAGATCCCGCACGAGCTGGCCAACCCGAGCCGCCGGGCCGCCAAGCAGCTCTACAAGGAGCTGTTCCCGGCGACCGCGCGGATGTCCCGTCCGCGCCAGGGCACCGAGGACACCGTCGAGAAGATCGACGCGGCCGCCGTACGGGCGTTCTACGACCGTCATGTGCGCCCCGCGACCGCCACCGCGGTGGTCGTCGGCGACCTGACCGGCATCGACCTGGACGCGCTGCTCGGCGACACCCTCGGCGCCTGGAGCGGCTCCGCCGCCCAGCCCCGTCCGGTCCCGCCGGTGACCGCCGACGACACCGGCCGGGTCGTCATCGTGGACCGCCCCGGCGCCGTCCAGACGCAGCTGCTCATCGGCCGCGTCGGACCCGACCGGCACGACCGGGTCTGGCCCGCCCAGGTGCTCGGCACCTACTGCCTGGGCGGCACCCTCACCTCCCGCCTGGACCGCGTCCTGCGCGAGGAGAAGGGCTACACCTACGGCGTCCGCTCCTTCGGGCAGGTCCTGCGTTCCGCCCCGGACGGCACCGGCGCGGCCATGCTGGCCATCAGCGGCTCGGTGGACACCCCGAACACCGGCCCGGCCCTGCTGGACCTGTGGACGGTCCTGCGGACCCTCGCCGCCGAGGGCCTCACGGACGCCGAGCGCGACGTCGCCGTGCAGAACCTCGTCGGTGTGGCGCCGCTCAAGTACGAGACGGCGGCGGCCGTCGCGGGCACCCTGGCCGACCAGGTCGAGCAGCACCTGCCCGACGACTTCCAGGCCACGCTCTACCGGCAACTGGCCGCCACCGGCACGGTGGAGGCCACCGCGGCGGTCGTGAACGCCTTCCCGGTGGACCGTCTGGTGACCGTCCTCGTCGGCGACGCGGCGCAGATCAAGGAGCCCGTCGAAGCCCTCGGCATCGGGGAAGTGACCGTCGTCGCGGCGGAGTAACTCCACGCGCGCGTACGGAGCCCTGGTGGCCGTCGGCCACCAGGGCTCTCGAATGTCCGAATTGGGGCGGAGGTTGCCTGTCTGCCCTGTGGGATGCGCTACAAAAACCGCGATCCGTTTGAGTCTTGAAAGAACGCCCCCGTAGGTTCCTTCGGGCTGTCCGTCAGGCACCGCGCCGCATCCGCGGCACCGGACAGTCATCGCCGAGTCCCCGTCCGGCGCGAGCCAGGGGAGCCGGGGACCCACGCAGTCCCTGGGGTGAATCGGGCGCCCGCGTGTCTCGCGAGGGGGCCCGTAGGAGACCTTCCTGCTCCGAACCCGTCAGCTAACCCGGTAGGCGAGAGGGAAGGAAAGGACCAGCCTCTACATGGCGTTCATGTGCGCCTCCGGGAAGCACCGTCGTCCCGGCCGGGTGAAGCGCACCACCGCGCAGGCCGCCGGCATCGCGGCCCTCACCACCACCGGTGTCATCGGCACCGTCTCCGCCGCCCCGGCGCTCGCCGCCGAGAACTCCGTCGAGCAGACCGGCCTCACCCCGGTCATCACGGTCAGCGACTCGGTCGCCGACCAGATCGACGCCCAGGCCGCCGCCCAGCAGGCCGCCGCCGAACGCAAGGCCGCCGAGCAGGCCGCCCGCGAGGAGGCCGCGGCGCGGGCCAAGAAGGAGCGCGAGGCCAAGGCACGCGCCGCGCGGGAGGCCGAACGCAAGCGCCTCAACGCCTTCGTCGCGCCGATCAGCGGCTCGTACGTCTCCACCGGCTACAAGACCGGCGGCTCCCTGTGGTCCTCCGGCTCCCACACCGGCATCGACTTCCACGCCGCCAGTGGCACGGTCGTGCACGCGGTCGGCACCGGCACGGTCGTCTCCACCGGCTGGGGCGGGGCGTACGGCAACCAGATCGTCATCAAGATGGCCGACGGCATGTACACCCAGTACGGCCACCTGTCGTCCATAGGCGTCTCGGTGGGCCAGCGGGTCACCCCCGGCCAGCAGATCGGCCTCTCCGGTTCCACCGGCAACACGACCGGCCCCCACCTCCACTTCGAGGCCCGCACGACCGCGGAGTACGGCTCCGACGTCGACCCGGTCGCCTACCTCCGCAAGCACGGCGTGAACGTCTGACGTCCGCTCTTACGGCGACACCTCCGAAGCCCCGGCAGCCCGCCGGGGCTTTCGCCGTTTTCGCGCCGTCCGCTGTCCAAAAAATACGCATGGATTCCGACCCGCCTTCGGAAATTCCCGCCCATTGCAATAGAGTCACGGAACCGGCGTCACTCGGCGGCGTTTCACGGGGATTAAGGCGGAGGTCGGACATGCGTATTCCGGCGCACTCGGTATGCACGGCGATCCGGGACGACATCGTCGCGGGTGTCTACGAGCGGGGCGGCCGGCTCACCGAGGAACTCCTGGCCCGCCGCTACGGCGTCTCGCGCGTCCCCGTCCGCGAGGCGCTGCGCACCCTGGAGGCCGAGGGCTTCGTCGTGACCCGCCGGCACGCGGGCGCGTGCGTCGCCGAACCGACCGAGCACGAGGCCGCCGACCTGCTGGAGATGCGCCTCCTGCTGGAGCCGCTCGGCGCCGCCCGGGCCGCCCAGCGCCGCACCGAGGCCCACCTCAAGGTGTTGCGCGGGCTGGTCAGGCTGGGTCAGGAGCGGGCCAGGAGGGGCAACAGCGACGATCTGCGCTCACTGGGCGGCTGGTTCCACGAGACGCTCGCCCAGGCCTCCGGCAGCCAGGCACTGACCTCGACGCTCACCCAGCTGCGGCACAAGATCGCCTGGATGTACACCGTGGAGGCACCGGTCAGCCCGGCGGACTCCTGGGCGGAGCACGGCGTGATCGTGGACGCGGTGGCGCGCGGCGACGGTGAGCGCGCGCGGGCGGTCACGGCCCTGCACACCGAGCGCTCGACGGCCGCCCACCGGCTCCGTTTTCCCGGCGCCACCGAACGCGCGAACGGTGTGAGGACTTCGCAACACCCCGTAAACATGTCGGGCCTGCGGCATTAACACGCGAGCCGTATACAAAGAGGTGCTATTCGGTGGGGCGTTATTCCGCTGCCCCAATTCAGGCCTGCCGTGAATTCACGGAGGTTCCGCTTTCGCGCGCCCTTCGTAAAGTCACGCTCGCGTTCGCCGTAAAGCCGCGTCCGCACTTGTCGTAAAGCCGCGCCACGCTCGTCATATCGAGGTGCGCGCTCGTTGTGGAGCCGTGCGCGCGGTTGCCGCAGAAGTAGGGCGCGCGGTGGCTTCGTGGAACGGGCGAGGCCGCGCCGGCCCCGGAGGGGCGACGCGGCCTCGGCCGTGGTGCGCGGGTGCTCAGACGGTCTCGGGGAGTTCCTCGAGGCCCTCGGCGACCAGCTTGGCCAGGCGGTCGAGGGCGGCGTCCGCGCCCTCGGCGTCGGAGGCGAGGACGATCTCCTCGCCGCCCCGGGCGCCCAGGCCCAGGACAGCCAGCATGGAGGCCGCGTTGACGGGGTTGCCGTCGGCCTTGGCGATCGTCACCGGGACGCCTGTGGCCGTGGCGGCTCGGACGAAGATGGAAGCGGGGCGGGCGTGAAGGCCCTCGGCCCAGCCGACGTTGACGCGGCGCTCAGCCATGTGATGCTGCCCTTCGGTTTTCAGGGTTGTCTAGACCAGTTTCCCATATCGTGAAGCATGCCCGGAGGGGACACGGATCCCGTCCGGGTGTGTCGTCGGACCGCGGCCTCGGCCCGACTTCCGTCCTCCACAGACTGCCTCGCGCCGTTGTCGGACGCGAGCCGTACTCTGGGGCCCATGCAGACCCCGGCGGACCGGCAGGACCGGCACGAGTACCCCGCCCACTGGGAGGCGGACGTGGTGCTGCGCGACGGGGGTACCGCGCGCATCCGGCCCATCACCGTCGATGACGCCGACCGTCTGGTCAGCTTCTACGAGCAGGTGTCGGACGAGTCGAAGTACTACCGCTTCTTCGCGCCCTACCCCAGGCTCTCCGCCAAGGACGTCCACCGCTTCACGCACCACGACTTTGTGGACAGGGTGGGACTCGCGGCCACCATCGGCGGCGAGTTCATCGCCACCGTACGCTATGACCGCATTGGCGCCGACGGGACGCCCGCCTCGGCCCCCGCCGACGAGGCCGAGGTCGCCTTCCTCGTCCAGGACGCCCACCAGGGCCGTGGGGTCGCCTCCGCCCTCCTGGAGCACATCGCGGCCGTCGCGCGGGAGCGCGGGATCCGCCGGTTCGCGGCCGAGGTGCTGCCCGCCAACAGCAAGATGATCAAGGTGTTCACGGACGCCGGCTACACCCAGAGGCGCAGCTTCGAGGACGGCGTGGTCCGCCTGGAGTTCGGCCTGGAGCCCACGGACCGCTCGGTCGCCGTCCAGCGGGCCCGGGAGCAGCGCGCCGAGGCCCGTTCGGTACGACGGCTGCTGGCGCCCGGCTCCGTGGCCGTGATCGGGGTGGGCCGGGCGCCCGGCGGGGTCGGCCGCGGCGTCCTCGGCAACCTCCGGGGCGCCGGGTTCACCGGCAGCCTGCACGCCGTGAACCGCGCCTTCCCGGAGGACCTGAAGGAGGTCGACGGGGTACAGGCGCACCGTTCCGTGCGGGAGATCGACGCACCGGTGGACCTCGCGGTCGTCGCCGTACCGGCCGACCAGGTCCTGGACGTCGTCACCGAGTGCGGGGAACACGGGGTCCAGGGCCTCGTCGTCCTGACCGCCGGCTACGCGGAGAGCGGGCCCGACGGCCGCGAACGCCAGCGTGAACTGGTCCGGCACGCGCGCACGTACGGGATGCGGATCATCGGGCCCAACGCCTTCGGCGTCGTCAACACCGCGGACGACGTCCGGCTGAACGCCTCCCTCGCCCCCGAGATGCCCCGCCCCGGCCGCATCGGCCTGTTCGCCCAGTCCGGCGCCATCGGCATCGCCCTGCTGTCCCGGCTGCACCGGCGGGGCGGGGGAGTCACCGGCGTCACCGGCATCTCCACGTTCGTGTCGTCGGGCAACCGCGCGGACGTCTCCGGCAACGACGTCCTCCAGTACTGGTACGACGACCCCGAGACCGACGTCGTCCTCATGTACCTGGAGTCCATCGGCAACCCCCGCAAGTTCACCCGGCTCTCGCGGCGCACGGCCGCGGCCAAACCACTGGTCGTGGTGCAGGGCGCGGGCTCGGCGCCGCAGGGGCACGCGGTACGGGCGACGCGGCTGCCGCACGCCACGGTGTCCGCGCTGCTGCGGCAGGCCGGGGTGATCCGCGTCGACACGATCACCGAGCTGGTCGACGCGGGGCTGCTGCTCGCCCGGCAGCCGTTGCCCGCCGGGCCGCGGGTGGCGATCCTCGGGAACTCCGAGTCGCTGGGGTTGCTCACGTACGACCGCTGCCTGGCAGAGGGGCTGCGCCCGGACCGGCCGCTGGACCTCACGACCGGGGCGACCGCGGCCGACTTCCACCGGGCGCTGGCCCGGGCGCTGGCGGACGAGTCCTGCGACGCGGTGGTGGTGACGGCGATACCGGCGATCGGGGAGGGCGCGGTCGAGGACGCGGAGCTGGCGGAGGCGCTCAGGTCGGCGGCCGAGGCGGTGCCCGGGAAACCCGTGCTGGTGGTGCACGTGGAGCTCGGTGGCCTCGCGGAGGCACTCTCGGCAGCGGGCCGCACCGCCCCCCAGACACCCGCACCCCCCACCACCGCCACACCGGCACCCACCACCGCCACCACCACGCCCCCCGGCCCCGGCACCACGGCACCCGCCACCCCCGGCGCCACGCCCCCCGGCCCCGGCGGCGCGACGACGCCCGTCGTCGGCGGCGGTGGTGACCTTCGTCCCGCGGAACGTGTGTCCGCCGTCGTGAGCCATTCGTACTCCCGGCTCATCCCCGCCTACCCCGCCGCCGAGAGGGCCGTGCGGGCCCTCGCCGAGGCGGTGAAGTACGCGCGGTGGCGGCGGGAGGCCGCCGAGCCCGGACGAGTGCCCGAGTACGACGACATCGACGAGAAGGGGGCCGCCGAGCTGATCGGCGCGCTGCTGGAGCATGGGCAGGGGCTCACCCTCGGTGTCGAGGAGACCTGCGCGCTGCTCGGCAAGTACGGCATCGACGTGCACCGAGCGCTGCCCGCGGCCGACCCCGACGCCGGCGTCCGGGCCGCCCGGGACCTCGGCTACCCCGTCGCCCTCAAGGCTACCGCTCCTCATCTGCGCCACCGCGCCGACCTGGGCGGTGTCCGCCTCGAGCTCGCCGACGAGGAACAACTGCGCAGGGCCTACGCGGAGTTGGCACAGCTGTTCGGGCCGCCGGAGGAGCTGCGCCCGGTGGTGCAGCGGATGGCGCCCCGGGGCGTGGACACCGTCGTACGGGCCGTGATCGACCCGGCGGCCGGAGCCGTGCTGTCGTTCGGGCTCGCCGGGGCCGCCTCGGAGCTGCTCGACGACATGGCGCACCGGCTGGTTCCGGTCACCGACCGGGACGCGGCCTCACTGGTGCGGTCGATCCGGACCGCACCCCTGCTGTTCGGCTGGCGCGGCTCGGCCCCCGCCGACACGCCCGCCCTGGAGGAGCTGCTGCTCCGGGTGTCCCGGCTGGTCGACGACCACCCGGAGGTGGTGGCGGTCACCCTGGAGCCCGTCGTGGTCGCCCGGCACGGGGTGAGCGTCCTGGGTGCCACGGTCCGCCTCGCACCCCCGCCGGCCCGCGACGATCTCGGCCCCCGCACGCTCCCCGCCTACTGAGGGCCGCGAACGCCCGCACCCGGCGGCGGCGTTCGAGGAGGTCCGCGCGACTGGCCCGGGCCCCCTTGCCCACGGATTAGGATGGACGCCATGGCCAAGACCAGTACGACGACCCAGGGGCTGCGCGTCGCGATCGAGCGCAGCGGCTACTACCCGGCCCTCGTGGCCGAGGCGGTGGAGGCTGCCGTGGGCGGTGAGCCGATCCGGTCGTACCTGGTCCACCAGGAGACGACGTTCGACCAGAACGAGGTGCGGCGGCACGTCACCGTGCTCGTCCTCACCGGCAACCGCTTCATCGTCAGCCACACCGACGAGCAGGCCGCCGACAGCACCTCCCCGACGCCGTACGCCACCACCTCGACGGAGTCGGTCAAGCTCGGCCGGATCTCGTCGGTCGTGGTCAGCCGGGTGGTGGCCAACCCGGAGCAGTACACGCCGGGCACCCTGCCGCGCGAGATCGTGCTGACCATCGGCTGGGGGGCCGTCGCCCGGATCGACCTGGAGCCCGCCGCCTGCGGCGACCCCAACTGCGAGGCCGACCACGGCTACACGGGCAGCTCCACGGCGGACGACCTCAGCCTGCGCGTGAGCGAGGCCGGGGACGGCCCGGAGACGGTGCGTCAGGCACTCGCCTTCGCACAGGCCATCTCCGAGGCGACCGCGGACGTCACCCGCTGATGGCGTACGCCGCCTGGGACCATCCGGAACCCCTCACCCTCGGCTCCGCGCCGCTGCCCGAGTACGGCAGCGGTTCCCTCGCCGACCTCCTGCCCACCCTGGCCGCGGGCATGTCCGTCCCCGGAATGACCGCGTCGATCACCGAGCTGACGCCCGCCGACCGCAACTGCGTCTTCCTGATCGACGGGCTGGGCTGGGAGCAGATCAGGGCCCACCCGGACGAGGCGCCCTTCCTGACCTCGCTGCTCGGCAGCTCGCGCGGCGGGACGGGACGGCCGATCACCGCCGGCTACCCGGCGACCACCGCGACCTCCCTCGCCTCCGTGGGCACCGGCCTGCCGCCCGGCGCGCACGGCCTGCCCGGCTACACGGTCCGCAACCCGGAGACCAGGGAGCTGATGAACCAGCTCCGCTGGCAGCCCTGGACCGACCCGGCCGCCTGGCAGCCGTACCCCACCGTCTTCCAGCTCGCCCAGGCCGCCGGTGTGCACTCCGCCCAGGTGTCCTCGCCGACCTTCGAGCGCACCCCGCTCACCAAGGTCGCGCTCAGCGGCGGAACGTTTCACGGGCGGCTGACCGGCGAGGAGCGGATGGACCTCGCCGCGGAGCAGCTCGCCGCCGCCGACCGTGCCCTCGTGTACACGTACTACGCCGAACTGGACGGCGCCGGGCACCGCTACGGCGTCGACTCCGACACCTGGCGCGGCCAGCTGATGCACGTCGACCGGCTGGTGCAGCGGCTCGCCGAGCAGTTGCCGTCGCGCAGCGCGCTCTATGTCACCGCCGACCACGGCATGGTCGACATCCCGTTCGACGAGCAGCACCGCATCGACTTCGACGAGGACTGGGAGCTGCGGGCCGGGGTCGCCCTGCTCGGCGGGGAGGGCCGGGCCCGGCACGTGTACGCGGTGCCGGGCGCGGAGAACGACGTGCTGACCTGCTGGCGCGAGGTCCTCGGCGAGCAGTTCTGGGTGGCCTCGCGGGAGGAGGCGATCACAGCGGGCTGGTTCGGCCCGCCGGACCGGTTCGACGACCGGGTGTACGAGCGGATCGGTGACGTGGTCGCGGCCGCGCACGACGACGTCCTGATCATCGCCTCCGAGCGGGAGCCCAAGGAGTCGGCGATGGTCGGCAACCACGGTTCCATGACCCCCGCCGAGCAGCTGGTGCCGCTGCTCGAAGTACGCTCCTGACCCCCACTGACCCACATCTCGCCGAAAGGTGCTCGATCCTCCATGCCCGAGCTGGTGTTCTTCTCCGGAACGATGGACTGCGGGAAGTCGACGCTTGCTCTGCAGATCGAGCACAACCGCTCGGCGCGCGGTCTCGTCGGCATGATCTTCAGCCGCGACGACCGCGCGGGCCACGGCAAGCTGTCCTCCCGCCTGGGCCTGGTCACGGACGCCGTGGAGGTCGAGGACGAGCAGGACCTGTACGCCTACCTCGTCGACCATCTCTCCCAGGGCGGCCGTGCCGACTACGTCATCGCCGACGAGGCGCAGTTCCTGGCACCGGAGCAGATCGACCAGCTCGCGCGCGTGGTGGACGATCTGGGGCTGGACGTCTACGCGTTCGGCATCACCACGGACTTCCGGTCCAAGCTGTTCCCCGGCTCCCAGCGGCTGGTGGAGCTGGCCGATCGCGTCGAGGTCCTCCAGGTCGAGGCCCTGTGCTGGTGCGGTGCCCGCGCCACCCACAACGCCCGTACGGTCGGCGGGGAGATGGTCGTCGAGGGTGCGCAGGTGGTCGTGGGCGACGTCAACGGGTCGGCCGGGGAGGTCGGTTACGAGGTGCTCTGCCGGCGCCATCACCGGCGCCGGATGACCGCGGCGTCGGCCCGCGCGGCGGCCCTGTCCCCGGACGTGCTCCCGGTCACCACCTAGGGCGACGCGGCACCGACCGGCGCGTCAGCGCGGGCTCTGGATCACCGAGAAGACCGCGCCCTCCGGGTCGGACACCGTGGCGACCCGGCCGTGTGCGCTGTCCCGGGCCGGCTTCAGGACCAGCCCGCCCAGCGCGGTGACCTCGCGCACCGTCGAGTCCGCGTCGGCCACCTCGAAGTAGGTGAGCCAGTGCGGCCCCCGGTCGCGGGGCAGGGAGAGGCCGACGCCGTGGATGCCGGCCACCGGGCGGCCTCCGACGTGCAGGGTGACGTAGTCGAAGTCGGCGGACACCACCGGCTCCTCCTCGTAGCCGAACACGGTCTCGTAGAACTTGGCGACGCCGCCGGTGTCATAGGTGAGCAACTCGTCCCAGACGGGGGTGCCGTGGACTCCGCTGACCGCCGTGCCGAGGTGGGCCGACGCCTGCCAGATGCCGAACACCGCGCCCGACGGGTCCGAGCCGATGGCCATCCGCCCGGCCTCGGCCGCGTCCAGCGGGCCGACACCCACGGTGCCGCCGCACAGCCGTACCGTCTCGGCCGTATGGTCCACGTCGTCCGAGGCGAAGTAAGGGGTCCAGGCGATCGGCAGCTCTAGGTCCGGCGGCAGTTGGCCGATGTCCGCGACCTCCCGTCCGTCGAGCAGGGCCCGGACACTGGGGCCGAGTTGCTGGGGGCCGGGCTCGAACTCCCAGCCGAACAGCGCTCCGTAGAACTCCTCGGTCGTGGTCAATCCGTGCACCATCAGACTCACCCAGCAGGGGGTGCCGGGTGCGCGCCGGGCGTGCGTGCCGTTCGCGCCGGCCGATCCCCGTACCTCGGTCATCGTCACTCTCTCCTCGGCCCCTCGCGGTGGCCGTGTCGCTTCCGCGCTGCGGACCGGTCGTACCGCAGCCGCGGGCACGCCCCGTGGCTGGGCTCGCACCCTCCGTGGCGACTTGTGTCCACGGCTGGGGGGCGGCTTCGCCGCGAGGATGCCTGGTCTGCCGTTTCTCGCCCGTTTCCGGTCGACTGTCGCCGGGTGTCCATCAGCTGTACAGCACGTGCCCGATCCCGTACGCGGGGTGATCGAGCCTGTCCGGCCGAGCAGAGTAGTCGTACCTGGACGCCGCGGCCACCCCTGGCGTAAGGATGGGGCCATGGAAGCCATCATCACCGCAACCGAACTCGCCGACGCCCTGACGGGGCCGAACCCGCCCGTCCTGCTGGACGTCCGCTGGCGGTTGACCACACCCGGAGCCCCGGCCTTCGACGGCCGGGCCGCGTACACGGAGGGCCATCTGCCGGGCGCCGTCTTCGTGGAGCTGGACGGGGAACTCGCCTCCGCGCCCGGCGAGAACGGCCGGCATCCGCTGCCCGACCTGGCCGTCTTCGGCGCGGCGATGCGCCGCGCGGGCGTCTCGGCGGACCTGCCGGTCGTCGTCTACGACGGGGGGCAGGGCTGGGCCGCAGCGCGCGCCTGGTGGCTGCTGCGCTGGACGGGTCACCCGGACGTGCGGGTCCTCGACGGCGGGTTGCCGTCCTGGCAGGGCGCTCTTTCGACTGACGTGCCCGCCCCGGTCCAGGGTGACTTCGAACCGGCGCCGGGCGCCACCGAGTTGCTCGACGCCGACGGGGCGGCCGCACTGGCCCGCTCGGGTGTGCTGCTCGACGCCCGCGCGGGGGAGCGGTACCGAGGTGAGGTGGAGCCGATCGACCGGGTCGGCGGACACATCCCGGGTGCGGTGTCGGCGCCGACCACCGAGAACGTCGGCCCGGACGGCCGTTTCCTGCCCGCCGCCGAACTCCAGGACCGTTTCAAGGGCTTGGGCGCCGCCCAGGGGGCCGAGGTCGGGGTGTACTGCGGTTCGGGCGTATCGGGCGCCCACGAGGTGCTGGCGCTGGCCGTCGCCGGGATCCCCGCCGCGCTCTACGTCGGTTCCTGGTCGGAGTGGTCGGCCGACCCGTCCCGCCCGGTCGCGGTCGGCCCCGACCCGCAGTAGGCCGGTACGGCCCGCCACGGGACGGCATGAGGAAGGGGGCACGCGCGCGTGCCCCCTTCCTCGTACGGTCACAGGACCGCTGTCACTCCTGCTTCTTGCGGCGCGTACCGAAGACGATCTCGTCCCAGCTCGGTACGGCGGCCCGGCGCCCCGGGCGGACGCCGTCGGCCTCGGCCTGGCGGTCGGTGGCGCCGATCAGCCGGTCGCGGTGGGCGCCGACGGAACGGGGCATGAGGACGTCCGCGTAGGCGGACCCGGCCGAGGCCGCGGGGGCCGGCGGCTCCTCGGGCACCGGTTCCTCGACGGGCTCCTCCTGGGGCTCCGCCGGGCGTTCCGGCACCACCATGTCGCCCCGGAAGCTCGGCACCGCCTCCAACAGGCTGGTCAGCGAGTCGCGTTCACCGACCGTCTCCTCGACCGGCTCGGACGACTGTGCGGGCAGGCTCGGCCGCTCGCGGTCCCGGTCGCCGGGGCGGTCCAGCGGCCGGTCACGCGGCAGCCGCGCGATCCGGGGCACGAACGGAAAGCTGGGCTCCGGTACGGCGAGGTCGTCGGACTCGCCGATCAGCGAGCGCGCCTCGTCGTCGACCGCCTGGACGAGCCGCCGGGGCGGGTCGTAGGTCCAGCTCGCCGAGTGCGGTTCGCCCGCGACCCGGTAGACGAGCAGGACCTCCCAGGTGCCGTCGTCGCGGCGCCAGGAGTCCCACTGGACGGTGTCCTTCTCGGCGCCGCGCAGCACCAGCCGCTCCTGCACGGCCTCGCCGAGCAGCGGACCGGAGTTCTCGCCGGGCCGGCGGACGGGCGTCTTGCGGGCCCGTTCGGCCATGAAGGCGCGTTCGGCCAGTACCGGACCCTCGAAGCGCCGCACCCGGTCGACGGGGATCCCGGCGAGCTGCGCGACCTCTTCCGCCGTCGCGCCCGCACGTATCCGCGCCTGGATGTCTCGCGGCCGGAGATGGCTCTCGACCTCGATCTCGATCTGACCGAGCCGGGGCCGGTCGCCGCGTACGGCGGCCCGGAGCCGTTCGTCGATCGGAAGGGTGTACTCCGTAGAGTCGGCAGCCTTGAGCACCAGCCGTGTGCCGTCATTGGAGACGGCCACGACACGCAGTTCGGGCATGGGGACCTCCCGGGTGGTGCCTGCCGACGTCACGTGCGTCGCTGCTTCCGCTAGTCGAGTGTGGCCTGCCCGGGTGCAGCCTGCCACAACCTTGCCGAGTTGCCCGGCGTGTCGGGCACGGGCCCGGGAACGCCGTTATGGCACGGTTACCTATTCGCAACGCTAAGTGACCAACTCCGTCACCCTGTGCAACGAGCCCCCCTCCCGGCGGTCCTGCAAGGCCCCGGACACCCTGGCGGGAGACCGGACCCAGGGCTCGCAACAGTACTCCATTTGGGCCACGTGCGTGGATTGGCGCGCCGCCGAACTTCTGGCAACAACCGCTCTCCGGCCGTCGGTTGCCCGTTTCCAGGAATCTTGAACGTGGCGTACTTCACGTAATCCCCGGAAACGGAACCAATTGTTTCGTTCGTACGTCCCCTTCTTGCGTGGCCGGTCGAACAAGTACCGGAAGGCCGGGGCCACTTCACCTGCCCGTCGTCGCCCCGGTCGCCGGCGCTGCCTACTGCCCCAGAACCCGCCGCAGGTAGTCGTTCTGGAACAGCCGGTCCGGGTCGAGCCGGTCCCGCAGTGCCGTGAACTCGCCGAAGCGCGGGTAGACCTCGGCGAAGTAGCCCGCGTCGCGGGTGTGCACCTTGCCCCAGTGCGGGCGCCCCTCGTGCGCGGTGAAGATCCGCTCGGCGGCCGTGAAGTAGGCCTGGTACGGGGTGCCCCGGTACATGTGCACGGCGATGTAGGCGCTGTCGCGGGCGGACGCGGTGGACAGGGCGATGTCGTCGGCGGGGGCGGTGCGGACCTCCACCGGGTAGCTGATCCGGAGATCCGAACGGTCGACCATGGCCTTGAGTTCCCGCAGCGTGTCCACCAGGGCCGCGCGCGGGACGGCGTACTCCATCTCGACGAACCGTACCCGGCGGGGTGACGTGAAGACCTTGTAAGGGATGTCGGTGTACGTCCGTGCGGACCACGCCCGGGTGGAGATCCGCGCGATGGCCGGGATGCTGGCGGGGGCCGCGCGGCCGACCGTGTTCACCGCCTGCCAGAGGCCGTTGGCGACGAACTCGTCCTCGAACCAGCCGGACAGCCGGCCCACCGGCTGCGCCGGACCGGCGCTGCGGTTGTTGCGCTTGGTGTTGGTCGACGCGGTGTGCGGGAACCAGTAGAACTCGAAGTGCTCGTTCTCCGTGCTGTGTTCCTCGAACTCGGCGAGCACCCGGTCGAAGGGCATCGGCTCCTCGCGCGCGGTGAGCAGGAAGAGCGGCTCCACGGCGAAGGTGATCGCGGTGACGATGCCGAGGGCGCCCAGCCCGATCCGGGCGGCCGCGAAGACCTCCGGATTCTCCTTCTCCGAACACGTGAGCACCGACCCGTCGGCGGTGACCAGTTCGAGTTCCCTGATCTGGGCGGCGAGCGAGGCGGACTCGCGGCCGGTGCCGTGGGTGCCGGTGCTGGTGGCCCCGGAGACCGTCTGCTCCATGATGTCGCCCATGTTGGTCAGCGACAGGCCCTCACGGGCCAGGGCCACGTTGAGTCTCTTGAGCGGGGTGCCGGCCTCGACCGTGACGGTCATGGCCTTGCGGTCGATGTCGCGGATGCCCGTCAGCAGTTGAGGGCGGATCGAGAGACCGTCGGTGGCGGCGATCGCGGTGAAGGAGTGGCCGCTGCCGACCGCCTTCACCTTCAGGCCGTCCTCCGCCGCCTGCCGTACGGCCGCGGCCAGCTCGTCCACGGAGGCGGGGGTGGCCTCCCGGGCGGGGCGGACGGTGACGTTCCCTCCCCAGTTACGCCACGTGCCGCTCTTGCCGCTCGCTGTGCTGCCCAACGGTGCCTCCCCGACGCGTGACCGGCCTGTTGAGCCGGCGGTACCCGAGGAAACCGACCGCGACCGCGACGGCCCCGGACACGGCCGGGACCCCGTACCCGGCACGGGCGCCGGCCGCGTCGATCACCCAGCCGGCGACCGAGGAGCCGAGCGCCACCCCGACCGCGAGGCCGGTGCTCACCCAGGTCATGCCCTCGGTGAGCTTCGCGCGTGGTACGTGCTCTTCGATGAGGGACATCGTCGTGATCATCGTCGGTGCGATGGACAGGCCCGAAACGAACAGCGCCACGGCCAGAAGCGGCAAGTTTCCGACCAGTAGGAGGGGGATCATACTCACGGCCATCGCACATATGCCCAGCAGCCACCTGCGTTCCGGCTTCCCCGCGAACCGCATCAGGCCGAAGACCACGCCCGCCGCGCAGGAGCCGGCCGCGTACAGGGCCAGGACCACGCTGGAGGCCCCCTTGTGGCCGCGCTCGTCGGCGAAGGCGACGGTCACCACGTCCACCGCTCCGAAGATCGCTCCGGTGGCCACGAAGGTCGCCACCAGCACCTGGAGGCCGGGGGCGCGCAGCGCCGAACCGCCGCCGTGGTGCTCGCGCGGGTGCGGCCGCGGTTCGGTGGCGTGCTGGGCGGTGAGCCAGAGGACGCCGGCCGCGAGGAAACCGGCGGCCAGCAGCGGGCCCGCCTCCGGGAACCAGGTCGTGGACAGTCCGATGGAGATGATCGGCCCGAAGATGAAGCAGATCTCGTCGACCACCGACTCGAACGAGTAGGCGGTGTGCAACTGCGGGGTGCCCCGGTACAGGGTGGCCCAGCGGGCCCGGATCATCGCGCCGAGGCTCGGCACCGCGCCGATCCCGGCCGCGCACACGAACAGCGCCCAGTCCGGCCACCCGTAGTGCGCGGCGGACAGCAGCCCGGCGGCCGCCGCGAGCGCGAGCAGCGTCGCGGGACGCAGCACCCGGCGCTGGCCGTACTGGTCGACCAGCCGGGACACCTGCGGGCCGATCGCGGCGGCGGACAGCGCGATGGTCGCGGAGAGCGCACCCGCGAGGCCGTACCGCCCGGTCAGCTGGGAGATCATCGTGACCACGCCGATGCCCATCATCGACAGCGGCATCCGGCCGACGAAGCCCGCGGCGGAGAAGGCCTTGGTGCCGGGTGCGGCGAACAGGGCGCGATAGGGGCTGGGCACGGGGGTCTCCGACGGCTGGGTAAGGCGTGACTGCGGCTGATACAGCTTACGAGCGGGGAGGGCCGGACGCACCTGCCGGGCGCCGGGGATAAACCTCCCGAATCCGACTCTTCACCCTCCTGTTTCCGGGCCGTCAGTGCCGGGTGGCAGGATCGGCTCATGCCAGACGCGCTCGATGCCACCCCCTACGACGCCCTGCTCCTGCTCTCCTTCGGCGGCCCGGAAGGCCCGGACGACGTGGTTCCGTTCCTGGAGAACGTGACCCGCGGGCGCGGTATCCCGAAGGAACGCCTCAAGGAGGTCGGGCAGCACTACTTCCTGTTCGGCGGGATCAGCCCGATCAACGACCAGAACCGCGCCCTGCTGGACGCCCTGCGCAAGGACTTCGCCGAGCACGGCCTGCACCTGCCGGTCTACTGGGGCAACCGCAACTGGGCCCCGTACCTGACGGACACCCTGCGGGAGATGGTCGCCGACGGCCGCCGCCGCGTCCTGGTGCTCGCCACCAGCGCCTACGCCTCCTACTCGGGCTGCCGCCAGTACCGCGAGAACCTCGCCGACTCGCTGGCCGCGCTGGAGGCCGAGGGCCTCGAACCGCCGAAGGTCGACAAGCTGCGGCACTACTTCAACCACCCCGGCTTCCTCGCCCCGATGATCGACGGCGTGCTGGACTCGCTCGCGGACCTCCCCGAGGACGTCCGCGCGGGCGCCCACATCGCGTTCACGACCCACTCCATCCCGACCGCGAGCGCCGACACCTCGGGCCCCGTCGAGGCCCACGGAGAGGGCGGTGCCTACGTCGAGGAGCACCTGGAGGTGGCCGAGCTGATCGCCGCCGCGGTCCGCGAGCGCACCGGCCGTGACCACCCCTGGCGGCTCGTCTACCAGTCCCGCTCCGGCGCCCCCCACATCCCCTGGCTGGAGCCCGACATCTGCGACCACCTGGAGGACCTGCACGGCGCCGGCGTCCCGGCCGTCGTCATGGCCCCCATCGGCTTCGTCTCCGACCACATGGAGGTCCTCTACGACCTCGACACGGAGGCCAGGGCCAAGGCCGAGGAGCTGGGGCTGCCGGTACGGCGGTCCGCGACCGTCGGGGACGACCCGAGGTTCGCCGCCGCCGTCCGGGACCTGGTCCTGGAGCGCGCGGCGGTGGAGAGCGGGCGCGAGGTCACGCCGTGCGCCCTCGGAGCGCTCGGCGCGAGCCACCACCTCTGCCCGGTCGGCTGCTGCCCGGCGCGGTCCGCCCGCCCGGCCGCCGCGGGCGCCGACAGCCCCTACGCGTAAGGAGCCCCGTGACCGACCCCCTGCACACGGAGCTGCTGGGCCTCGCCCGGGAGGCGGCCGCCCGCGCGGGCGAGCTGCTGCGGGACGGCCGCCCGGCCGATCTCTCCGTGGCCCGGACCAAGTCCAGCCCGATCGACGTCGTGACCGAGATGGACATCGCGGCGGAGAAACTCATCACCGACCTGATCTCCGGCCACCGCCCCGACGACGGCTTCCTCGGTGAGGAGGGCGCCTCGTCCGAGGGGACCAGCGGGGTCCGCTGGGTGATCGACCCGCTCGACGGCACGGTCAACTACCTGTACGGGCTGCCGACCTGGGCGGTGTCCATCGCCGCGGAGGTCGGCGGGCAGACCGTGGCCGGGGTGGTGGCGGCGCCGATGCGCGGCGAGACCTACCACGCGGTGCGCGGGGCCGGGGCCTGGGCGACCGGGGCGTGGGAAGGCGAGCGGGCACTGGTCTGCCGGCCGGCCGCGCCCCTGTCCGAGGCCCTGGTCTCCACGGGCTTCAACTACGTGACGAACGTCCGCACCCACCAGGCCGAGGTGGCCGCCCGGCTGATCCCCCTGCTCCGTGACATCCGCCGCAGCGGCTCGGCGGCGATCGACCTGTGCGACGTGGCCGGCGGCCGGCTGGACGGGTACTTCGAGCGCGGCCTGAACGCGTGGGACTGGGGCGCGGGCGACCTGATCGCGCGGGAGGCGGGCGCCCTGACGGGTGGCCGCCCCGGAGAGCGCCCGAACCGCGATCTGACGGTCGCGGGTACCCCCGGGGTCTTCGAGCCCCTCCAGCGCCTGCTGGAGGACTTCGGAGCCTGGCACGACTGACGGCCGGGTGACCGGAGATCGAACACCGTGACGCCGGCAGGAATCGAACGCATGGCGGCGGGTAGAGGACCGGATACGAGCAGGGCCCCGGCGCTGGATTCGCCGGGGCCCTGCTCTCGTGCCGGTGTGCTGCTGCGGAGCTGTCAGACGCTGGTCGCGCCGACTTCCACGCCGTGTTCGGCGGCGAGGCGGCGCAGGTCGTCGAGCTCGGCCTGCTCCACTTCGACGAGGAAGTCGTCGCCCTCGTCGCGAGCTCGGGTGATGTCGGACTCGGTCGCCTTTATGCGCTGCAGAAGTCCTGTCGTGAATGCGTCCATGCTGCGCCCCCTCGTCCTGGGTCGTGGGTCGGTGGCACGGGGGTGTGCCGTCGGGAAGGGGCGATCACGTCTTCGCGGGTGCCCAGCGCTGCCCTGCTGGGCGGCGACGGTGCCGGACACCCCCATCGTCCGCTCTGCCGTAGCGGCGACGTACGTACCGCATGGTGCTGCGGCACATGCAGAGCGTGATCGCGGGGTGTACATGCCGTCCTCCCCCCGCTCCCCTCCGTGGAAACCTCAACCGCAGGAGAAAATCTCGCATTCCCGCCCCACGGCCCCGGATCCGGCTGCCGGCCCCCGTCTTACTGCCGACTTATGGCCGAAAAGGGCAGGATGGACGCACCACATCCCATGGAGATCCCTGCCCGGGTGCGCCGGTGCGCGCTACGCGGGTGGACAGAGGAAGGACAAGCGACGTGCGCGTACTCGTCGTCGAGGACGAGCAACTGCTCGCCGATGCGGTGGCCACCGGACTGCGCCGGGAGGCCATGGCCGTCGACGTCGTGTACGACGGTGCGGCCGCCCTGGAGCGCATCGGCGTCAACGACTACGACGTGGTCGTCCTCGACCGCGACCTCCCCCTCGTGCACGGCGACGACGTCTGCCGCAAGATCGTGGAGCTCGGCATGCCCACGCGCGTGCTGATGCTCACCGCGTCGGGCGACGTCAGCGACCGCGTCGAGGGCCTGGAGATCGGCGCCGACGACTACCTCCCCAAGCCTTTCGCGTTCAGCGAGCTCATCGCGCGCGTGCGTGCCCTCGGCCGCCGTACCAGCGTGCCGCTGCCGCCCGTCCTGGAGCGGGCCGGCATCAAGCTCGACCCGAACCGCCGTGAGGTCTTCCGGGACGGCAAGGAAGTGCAGCTCGCGCCGAAGGAGTTCGCCGTCCTGGAGGTGCTGATGCGCAGCGAGGGCGCGGTGGTCAGCGCCGAGCAGCTCCTCGAGAAGGCCTGGGACGAGAACACCGACCCCTTCACCAACGTGGTCCGGGTGACGGTGATGACCCTGCGCCGCAAGCTGGGCGAGCCCCCCGTCATCGTCACCGTGCCCGGCTCGGGTTACCGGATCTGATGAACGTGGCGACCACTCCCGCACCCCCGCAGGCACCCCCGAAGCCCACCTGGGACCCCCGGCGGCCGCAGCCGGTCCTCCCGTGGCTGCGCCCGACCATCCGGATACGGCTCACCCTGCTGTACGGCGGCATGTTCCTGATCGCGGGCATCCTGCTGCTGTCGATCATCTACCTGCTGGCCGCGCAGGCGATCAGCACCGGCAACCAGCCGCTGTTCAAGATCGTCGGCTTCGAGAAGCTCCAGGTCTCCAGCGACAACTGCCCGACGGTCGCCAGTTCCAGCCTCCAGCTGTCGGACTTCAACTCCGCGATCGCCCAGTGCATGGACCACCAGCGCCAGGCGGCCCTGGACAACCTGCTCAGCCGCTCGCTGCTGGCCCTGCTGGGCCTGGCCGTGATCGCCTTCGCGTTCGGCTACGCGATGGCCGGCCGGGTGCTGTCCCCGCTCGGCCGGATCACCCGCACCGCCCGCGCGGTGGCCGGCTCGGACCTGTCCCGCCGTATCGAGCTGGACGGCCCGGACGACGAGCTCAAGGAGCTCGCGGACACCTTCGACGACATGCTGGAGCGGCTGCAACGCGCCTTCACGGCCCAGCAGCGCTTCGTCGGCAACGCCTCCCACGAGCTGCGCACCCCCCTGGCGATCAACCGCACGCTCCTGGAGGTGCACCTCTCCGATCCGGACGCGCCCGTGGAACTGCAACAGCTCGGCAAGACCCTGCTGGCCACCAACGAGCGCAGCGAGCAGCTCGTGGAGGGACTGCTGCTGCTCGCCCGCAGCGACAACCAGATCGTCGAGCGCAAGCCGGTCGACCTGGCCGAGGTGGCCTCCCAGGCCGTCGACCAGGTGCACGCCGAGGCGGAGGCCAAGGGCGTCGAGATCAGGGGGCAGCGCAAGCCCGCCGTCGTCCAGGGCAACGGTGTGCTGCTGGAGCGGATCGCGCTGAACCTGTTGCAGAACGCGGTGCGCTACAACGTGGCCGAGGACGGCTGGGTGGAGGTCACCACCGAGGTGCAGCACGGGCAGGCGGTACTGTCCGTGTCGAACACCGGTCCGGTGGTGCCGGCGTACGAGATCGACAACCTCTTCGAACCCTTCAGACGGCTCCGTACCGAGCGCACGGGCAGCGACAAGGGTGTGGGCCTGGGGCTGTCGATCGTCCGCTCCGTGGCGCGGGCCCACGGCGGTCACATCACCGCCCAGCCGCGCGAGGGCGGTGGGCTGGTGATGAGGGTCACGCTGCCGGTCTGACGCCGTTGCAAGATCGCGACACTCGCGAGGGATGTTCGCTTTGCGCGGAATTTTTCTCCGGCGTGGCGCGCTCCCTCGTGTGTGATCGATCACAACGGCGGATTTCCGGCCATCTACTCTCCGTGATCATGGCCAGGGGAATAAAGGCGGGAAAATCCCTGTTTTCAGGGGTCTTGATCACGGGAAGTACAGGGTGAGGCGCCTTTGAGGTGTCTCGTCAGGACCGTGTACGGTCCCCATCGCCATTCAACCTGATCACTCTTGAGGGGTCCGGTTGGGTGTCGATTGAGTAACAGACCTTGATGTGAGGCAAAATCTCCGCCTCGGGTCGGGCACAAGTCCGGCCTCTCACGCGTTACGTGCGCTGGAGACACCGCAGACACCCAGAGGGGGAGAGCGACATGGCAACCGATTACGACACTCCACGCAAGACCGACGATGACGTCGACTCGGACAGCCTTGAAGAGCTGAAGGCCCGGCGGAACGACAAGTCCACGTCCGCAGTGGACGTCGACGAGTTCGAGGCCGCGGAAGGCCTGGAGCTGCCCGGCGCCGACCTCTCGAACGAGGAACTGGCCGTCCGGGTGCTGCCCAAGCAGCAGGACGAGTTCACCTGCATGAGCTGCTTCCTGGTGCACCACCGCAGCCAGCTGGCCCGGGAGAAGAACGGTCAGCCGATCTGCCGCGACTGCGACTGAGGGCGGGTCGGGCATGACTGGCTCGACCCCACCTCGGAAGCGCCGTTTCCCCCTGCGGGGAGCGGACTCAGGGCCGTCCGACGGCCCGCGCGCGCGTGACATCGAGCGGGGCTCGTCCGATCCGGGAGCCTCGCTCGAACCGGCGGCCGGCCGGGATGATCTCCCGGCGCCGGCGGACGAACCCGCGCCCGTCGCCAGACGACGGGCGGCGGCCATCGGCGGCAAGGCCGTGCAGATGGCCCGGGAAGGGGCCCGTAAGGGCGGCAGCCGGGCGAAAGCAGGGCTGGCGTACCTGGCGGACCGGATCATCGAGATCGCCCCGCGTGTACCCGTACGTGACCTCGCGACCCTGCGTCGGCAGTTCCCGGGCCTCGGTCCCGAGCAGCTCGCCGACAAACTGGTGGCGGGCGCCGCGGGCGCGACCTCGGCGGTCGGAGCCGGGGTCGGCGCCGCGGCGATGCTGCCCGTGCCGCCGGCCATGCCGACCGAGCTGGCCGCGGAGATCACCGGGGTGGCGGCGATCGAGCTCAAACTGATCGCCGAGCTCCACGAGGTGTACGGCGTGCGGCCGCCGGGGAACGTGAAGGCCCGCAGTACCGCGTACCTGTCCTCCTGGTCGGGGGAGCGCGGGATCGACGTGATGAAGCCGTCGACCATCAACAACGCCCTCGGCGGGCAGATGAAGCGCGAGCTGCGCCAGCAGATCATGAAGCGGGTGGTCCGGGACCTGCCCAATCTGATGCCGTTCATGGTCGGCGCCGCGGTGGGCGCGGTCATGAACCGCCGGGACACCCGGAAGCTCGCGGACCGCATCCGCAAGGACCTGAGGAAGATCCAGGTGTCGTGGGAGGACCTGCCGGAGCTGCCGCCGCTGGAGAAGCCGGCCGAGCCGCTGCCGATCGCCCAACTGCCGGAGGACTTCGGCGCCTGAGCGCCTGCCGGGCCGCCCCCGGGCGCCCTACGCCCGTGGCGTCCGCGTCACGCCTGTGCCGTCCGCGCGGTCCCCGCGGTCCGGGCTTCCTCGATCGCCGCCGCCAGCGCCTCCGGCTGCCGCGTCGACAGGTACAGGTACGGCGTCGGGTCCTGCGGGTCGGTGACCTCGACGCGCAGGGCCGTGGGGATGTAGGCGCGCAGCAGCAGGAACGCGCGCACGTCGGCCTTGTAGGTGCGCCAGGCGCGCGCCTCCTCGGGGTCCATGACGTGCGACTCGCCCAGCGCCGACACCGGGATCTTCGCCTCGCCCGCGATCAGCGAGTCGCCCACCAGACGGATCCGCTGGGAGCCGTACGAGCTGGCCACCACCGCCGCCGCCGCCGTGCCGCCGGCCAGGCCGCCGAGCGCCGGCAGGGTGCCGAAGGGCAGCAGGATCAGCGCGAACGAGACGCCGACCAGGAAGCTGATGAACCACCACGACCGGGGCGCGGTGAGGCGTTCTTCGTACGGGGTGGCGGAGAGCTGCATGGAACAAGCTTGGCACGGTGTCCGGATTCACCGGACGCGCGGGTAAGGTCTGCGGCTGTGAGTGGTAGTTCCGCAGCTCTTCAGCCTCCCGCCAGTGCCCGGAAACCGGAGCGGCACCCCGATGCGCCCGCGCCCGGCGAGGTCATCGGCGCACACTACGAACACTGTTTCGGCTGCGGTCACGGGCAGGCGCACGGGCTGCACCTGGAGGCACGGGCCGGCGAGGGGGTCTCCCTCACCGCGGAGTTCACCGTGCGCCCCGCCCACCAGGGCGCTCCGGGCCTCGCCCACGGCGGGGTGCTCGCCACCGCCCTGGACGAGACGCTGGGCTCGCTGAACTGGCTGCTGCGGAAGATCGCCGTCACCGGACGTCTGGAGACGGACTTCGTGCGGCCGGTGCCCGTGGGCACCACGCTCCACCTGGCGGCCGAGGTCGTCGCCGTGGCCGGCCGGAAGATCTACTCGACCGCCACCGGCCGGGTGGGCGCACCGGAGGGCCCCGTCGCCGTCCGCGCGGACGCCCTCTTCATCGAGGTGCCGGTGGAGCACTTCACCGACCACGGCCGCAAGGAAGAGATCCGGGCCGCCATGAGCGACCCGGACCAGATCAGGCGCGCCCGCGCCTTCGAGGTGAACCCGTGAGCCCCGCCCCCCTGAACGTGCTGCTCCGCCGCGTCGACCCCGAGGTACCGCTTCCGGCGTACGAGCACCCCGGTGACGCGGGCGCCGACCTGCGCACCACCGAGGCGTGCGAGCTGGAGCCGGGAGAACGGGCCGTACTGCCCACGGGGGTGTCGATCGCCCTCCCGGACGGGTACGCGGCCTTCGTGCACCCGCGTTCGGGGCTCGCCGCCCGGTGCGGTGTGGCCCTCGTGAATGCCCCGGGGACGATTGATGGCGGGTACCGTGGGGAGATCAAGGTGATCGTGGTGAATCTCGACCCGCGCGAGGCCGTGCGGTTCGAGCGCTTCGACCGGATCGCCCAACTGGTCGTCCAGCAGGTCGAGAGGGTCCGCTTCCAGGAGGTCGCGGAACTTCCCGGATCTGTGCGGGCCGACGGGGGCTTCGGGTCCACCGGCGGTCATGCCGCGGTGGGCGACGTGAGCGGCACAAACGGTCAGGCCGCCGAGGGCGGTCGGACGGGTGGGAATCGATACGCTTCGGTCGTATCCGACCGGGAAGGACAGTGACGTGTTCGGACGTCGCAACAAGAAGGGTGCCGCCGAGGACGCGGCCGGCGAGGCCGAGCAGGTCGTCGACAGCGTCGACACCGAGGCGGACGAGGAAGAGGGCGAGCGCGAGCGCGTTCGCCTGGAGCCGGAGCCCCGGCCCGACGGGCCGTGGGACGCCACCGAGGTGCGCGATCCCGGCGAGGGCCGGGTGGACCTCGGCGGTCTGTTCGTGCCCGGCGTGGACGGCATGGAGCTCCGGGTCGAGGTCGCGGGCGACGCGATCGTCGCGGCGACCGTCGTCCTGCGCGACAGCGCCGTCCAGCTCCAGGCCTTCGCCGCGCCCAAGCGCGAGGGCATCTGGAGCGAGGTGCGCGAGGAGATCGGCTCCGGCATCACCCAGCAGGGCGGCATCGTCGACGAGGTCGAGGGTCCGCTGGGCTGGGAGCTGCGTGCCCAGGTGCCGGTGCAGCTGCCGGACGGCACCGGCGGCTTCCAGGTCGTGCGGTTCGTGGGTGTGGACGGGCCGCGCTGGTTCCTGCGCGGTGTGATCTCCGGGCAGGGAGCGGTGCAGCCGCAGGCCGCCGGGCTCCTGGAGCAGATCTTCCGGGACACCGTCGTGGTCCGCGGCGACGGCCCGATGGCTCCCCGGGACCCGATCGTCCTGAAGCTCCCGAACGACGCGCAGATGGTCCCCGAGGGCGTCCAGCAGGAGGAGTCCTCGCGTTTCTCCGGTGGCATGGGCCAGCTCCAGCGCGGACCGGAGATCACCGAGGTCCGGTAACCGGCGGACGCCGGAAGCGGCAAGGGCCGTACCCCGCACAGGGGGTGCGGCCCTTTCGTGTGCGTGACCCCTTGACGGCCCATTGGTCTGTACCTACCGTCTCGGCCCAACGCGCCTGTTCATAAAGGCGCTTTGCGTTCACATACGAGAACGGAAGGCCTTCACGCATGCGCAGCATCCCCCTCCGCAGAACCCCACTCCTCGCGGCGGTCGTCGCCCTCGTCGCCGCCTTCCTGTCCTGGCCCGCCCAGGCCGCCCCCAGCACCTTCGTGCACCCCGGCGTCACCGTCTCCAGGGCTCAACTGGACTTCGCCCGCACCGAGGTGCTGGCCGGCGCCCAGCCCTGGAAGGCGGCCTACGACCAGATGATGGCGAGCAAGTACGCCGACCTGAACCGCACGCCCGCGCCCCGGGCGACGGTCGAGTGCGGGTCGTACTCGAACCCGAACTACGGCTGCACCGACGAGCGCGAGGACGCGATCGCCGCCTACACCGACGCCCTCGCCTGGTACATCACCAAGGACGCCCGGTACGCCCAGAAGGCCATCCAGATCATGGACGCCTGGTCGGCCACCATCACCAGCCACACCAACAGCAACGCGCCCCTGCAGACCGGCTGGGCCGGCTCCTCCTGGCCCAAGGCCGCCGAGATCATCAAGTACACGTACACCGGCACCTGGACCAACCAGGCCCGCTTCGCCACCATGCTCCGCAACGTCTATCTGCCGGTGGTCATCAAAGGCTCCAACTCCAACGGCAACTGGGAGCTCACGATGATGGAGGCCGCCGTCGGCATCTCCGTCTTCCTCGAGGACAAGACGTCGTACGACACGGCCATGGCCAAGTTCCGCACCCGCGCGGCCGCCTACGTCTACCTGGCCTCCGACGGGTCGGTGCCGAAGACCGTACCCAGCCAGAACCTCGACACCACCGCCAAGATCGTCTCCTACTGGCAGGGCCAGTCCACCTTCGTCACCGGCCTCACCCAGGAGACCTGCCGGGACTTCACGCACACCGGGTACGGCATCTCCTCGATCTCGCACATCGCCGAGACCAGCCGGATCCAGGGCGAGGACCTCTACGGCACGGACGTCGGCGAGCGGCTGCGCCAGGCGCTCGGCTTCCAGGCCAAGTACCAGCTGGGCACCGCCGTCCCCAGCTGGCTCTGCGGCGGCTCACTCAACCTCGGCCTCGGTCCCGTCACCGAGGTCGGCTACAACGCCCTCCACAACCGGCTCGGCATCGCCATGACCAACACCCAGACCCTGACCCAGAACAACCGCCCCGCGGGCACCAACAACCTCTTCGTCGCCTGGGAGACCCTCACGCACGGCGACAACCCCAGCTGAGTCCGCGCACCGGGGCGCCGGACCCGGCACCGGCGCCCATCAGGGTTGCGTCAAAGATGCCCGCCCTCCCGCCCTCCGTCCCGTTCACCGCGACGGTTGGCCGTAAGGTCGACGCTGCGTAGGCGGCAGTCACGGGAAGACAATGGGACCATGGCACGCGGCAGGCTTCGGATCTATCTCGGTGCGGCACCGGGCGTGGGCAAGACCTACGCCATGCTCTCCGAGGCGCACCGGCGCGTGGAGCGCGGCACCGACTGCGTGGTCGCCTTCGTCGAGCACCACGAGCGGCCGCGCACCGAGGTGATGCTGCACGGCCTGGAGCAGGTGCCGCGCCGGGAACTGGAGTACCGGGGCGCCGCCTTCACCGAGATGGACGTCGACGCCGTACTGAGCCGCGCCCCCGCCGTCGCGCTGGTGGACGAACTCGCCCACACCAACGTCCCCGGCTCCCGCAACGCCAAGCGCTGGCAGGACGTCGAGGAACTGCTGGCCGCCGGGATCGACGTCGTCTCGACCGTCAACATCCAGCACCTGGAGTCCCTCGGCGACGTCGTCGAGTCCATCACGGGCGTGCGCCAGCGCGAGACCGTGCCCGACGAGGTGGTACGGCGCGCGGAGCAGATCGAACTGGTCGACATGTCGCCCCAGGCGCTGCGCCGGCGCATGGCGCACGGCAACATCTACCAGCCGGACAAGGTCGACGCGGCCCTGTCCAACTACTTCCGGCCCGGCAACCTGACCGCCCTGCGCGAACTCGCCCTGCTGTGGGTCGCCGACCGGGCCGACGAGTACCTGAAGCAGTACCGCAGCGAGCACCGGGTGTCGGCGATCTGGGGCTCCCGGGAGCGGATCGTCGTCGGCCTCACCGGCGGCCCCGAGGGGCGCACGCTGATACGACGGGCCGCCCGGCTCGCCGAGAAGGGCGCCGGCGGCGAGGTGCTGGCCGTCTACATCTCCCGCAGCGACGGCCTGACCTCGGCCTCCCCGAAGGAACTCGCCGTCCAGCGCACCCTCGTCGAGGACCTCGGCGGCACCTTCCACCACGTCGTCGGCGAGGACATCCCCGCGGCCCTCCTCGACTTCGCGCGCGGGGTCAACGCCACCCAGATAGTCCTCGGCTCCTCGCGCCGCAAGGCCTGGCAGTACGTCCTCGGACCCGGCGTCGGCGCCACCGTCGCCCGCGAGTCCGGGCCCGACCTGGACGTCCACATCGTCACCCACGGCGAGGCCGGCAAGGGGCGCGGGCTGCCGGTGGCCCGGGGCGCGCGGCTCGGCCGCGGCCGGATCATCGCCGGCTGGACCGTCGGCCTGGCCGGCCCGGCCGTCATGGCGGTGCTGCTGAACACCGTCGACCTCGGCCTCGCCAACGACATGCTGCTGTTCCTGACCCTCACGGTCGCGGCCGCGCTGCTCGGCGGGCTCTTCCCGGCGCTGGCCTCGGCGGCCTTCGGCTCGCTGCTGCTGAACTACTTCTACACCCCGCCCCTGCACCGGCTGACCGTCGCCGACCCGAAGAACATCGTCGCCATCGTGATCTTCTTCGGGGTCGCGCTGTCCGTCGCCTCGGTCGTGGACCTCGCCGCCCGCCGCACCCACCAGGCCGCCCGGCTGCGCGCCGAGTCCGAGATCCTCTCCTTCCTCGCCGGCAACGTGCTGCGCGGCGAGACCAGCCTGGAGGAACTTCTCGAACGGGTCCGGGAGACCTTCGGCATGGAGTCCGCGGCCCTGCTGGAGCGGGCGGGCGACGTCGAGCCCTGGACCTGCGCCGGGCGCGCCGGCTTCGGACCCGCATTGGAGAAACCCGAGCAGGCCGACGTCGACATGCCTGTCGGCGACCACATGGCCCTCGCGCTGACCGGCCGGGTGCTGCCCGCCGAGGACCGCAGGGTGCTCGCCGCCTTCGCCGCCCAGGCCGCCGTCGTACTGGACCGCAGGCGCCTCCAGGAGGAGGCCGAGCAGGCCCGGGCGCTCGCCGAGGGCAACCGGATCCGCACCGCGCTGCTGGCCGCCGTCAGCCACGACCTGCGCACGCCCCTCGCCGGGATCAAGGCGGCGGTCACCTCGCTCCGCTCGGACGACGTGGCCTGGTCCGAGGAGGACCAGGCGGAACTCCTCGAAGGCATCGAGGAGGGCGCCGACCGGCTCGACCACCTCGTCGGCAACCTGCTCGACATGTCCCGGCTGCAGACCGGCACCGTCACCCCGATCGTCCGCGAGATCGACCTCGACGAGGTGGTCCCGATGGCGCTGGTCGGCGTACCCGAGGGCAGCGTGGACCTGGACGTGCCGGAGACCCTGCCGATGGTCGAGGCCGACGCCGGGCTCCTGGAGCGGTCGGTGGCCAACCTGGTCGAGAACGCCGTCAAGTACAGCCCGTACGACCGGCCCGTGCTCGTCTCCGCCAGTCCCATCGCGGACCGCGTGGAGGTGCGGATCGTGGACCGCGGGCCCGGCGTGCCCGACGACGCCAAGGAGCGCATCTTCGAGCCCTTCCAGCGTTACGGTGACGCTCCGCGCGGTGCCGGGGTCGGACTCGGGCTCGCGGTCGCCCGGGGCTTCGCCGAGGCGATGGGCGGCACCCTCAACGCCGAGGACACGCCCGGCGGCGGGCTGACCATGGTGCTCAGCCTCCGCGCGGCAGGATCGGTCACCGCGGCGGAAGCGGTGGCGGAAGCGGCGGACGAAGCGGCGGCAGCCGTGGCAGAACCGGAAAGGCAGGCCTCATGACCCGTGTGCTCGTGGTCGACGACGAGCCGCAGATCGTGCGTGCCCTCGTGATCAACCTGAAGGCGCGCAAGTACGAGGTCGACGCGGCCCCCGACGGCCGTACCGCCCTCGAACTGGCCGCCTCCCGCCACCCCGACGTGGTCGTCCTCGACCTCGGCCTGCCCGACATGGACGGCGTCGAGGTGATCAGGGGGCTGCGCGGCTGGACCCGGGTGCCGATCCTGGTCCTGTCGGCCCGCCACTCCTCCGACGAGAAGGTCGAGGCGCTCGACGCGGGCGCCGACGACTACGTCACCAAGCCCTTCGGCATGGACGAGCTGCTGGCCCGCCTGCGGGCCGCCGTCCGGCGCGCCGAGCCGGTCGCCGGGGGCGGCGAGGACGACGTCCTGGTGGAGACCGCGGGGTTCACCGTCGACCTGGCCGCGAAGAAGGTCAACCGGGCCGGCCGGGATGTCCGGCTCACTCCGACCGAGTGGCACCTGCTGGAGGTGCTGGTCCGCAACACCGGCCGGCTGGTCAGCCAGAAGCAGCTGCTCCAGGAGGTGTGGGGGCCGTCGTACGGGACGGAGACCAACTACCTGCGCGTGTACATGGCCCAGCTGCGCCGGAAGCTGGAGGCGGACCCCTCACACCCGAAGCACTTCATCACGGAACCGGGCATGGGCTACCGGTTCGAGAGGTGAGGGGTGGGTTCGGCCGGGGGGCCGGGGTTGTCCCGGGGGGACGGGGTGTCACGGAATCGGGGATGGGCTGTCGGTTCGAGAAGTGCGCTGGACTTCGGTGGTGTCATCCGGCCCCGGTAGGCTTTCAGACATGAGTGCTGTTCCTCGTCCCGAAAAGCCGGCCGGCCGGTTCCGGCGCATGCTCGACCGGCTCTCCTCGTCGCAGGAGGACCTGGAGTCGGAGGAGCTGCGCGAGGACGCCGACACGGCGGGCTGCACCCGGATCGGTGACTGTCAGGACCGGCAGATCGTCACCGTTACTGGTACCTTGCGCACGGTCACCCTGCGGCCGCGCGCCGGAGTCCCGGCCCTGGAGGCCGAACTGTTCGACGGCTCCGCCGCACTGGACGTGGTGTGGCTCGGCAGGCGCTCCATCGTCGGCATAGAACCGGGGCGCAGGCTGATCGCATCGGGCCGGATCTCGCTGAGCCGGGGCCGCCGGGTGCTGTTCAATCCCAAGTACGAACTGAGACCCCTCGGTAGGGAGTAGCCGGTGACGTCGCTCGACAAGCCGACCGAAGACACGCAGACGGAGGCCGACGCGCGGGCCGTGACCGAGGCCGCGCTGTTCGAGGCCTTCGGCGGGGTACGCGGCATGGTCGAGACGGTCCTGCCCGGCCTGCTGTTCGTCACGATCTTCACCATCAACAAGGACCTGCACTGGTCGGCGATCGCCGCCCTCGCGGTCTCCGTGGTGCTGGTCGTGGTGCGGCTCGCCATGAGGGACACCGTCAAGCACGCCTTCAGCGGTGTCTTCGGGGTCGCCTTCGGTGTCGTCTTCGCGATGATGACCGGCAACGCCAAGGACTTCTACCTGCCCGGCATGCTCTACACGCTGGGCCTGGCGCTGGCGTACATCGTCACCACCCTGTGCGGGGTCCCGCTGATCGGCCTGATCCTCGGCCCGGTCTTCAAGGAGAACCTGTCCTGGCGCACCCGCAACCCCGGCCGCAAGAAGGCGTACGCCAAGGCCAGCTGGGCGTGGGGCCTGATCCTGCTCGCCAAGTGCGCGATCCTCTTCCCGCTGTACTGGTGGGCGAACGCCGCCCAGCTCGGCTGGGTGCTGGTCGCGTTGAAGATCCCGCCGTTCCTGCTCGCCGTCTGGCTGACCTGGGTCTTCCTGGCGAAGGCGCCGGCGCCGATCGACGTCTTCGCGGAGATGGAGGCGGAGGAGAAGGCGGCGGAGGAGAAGGCCGCCGAGGAAAACCAAGCCGCGGCTGGGGCCGCGGGTGCGCGGCACCGTCGCGAGGGATGACCGTCCCCGGGGGCTCCGCCCCCGGACCCCCGAGACCTCGCCCGCCCGCCTCTCGACTCGGTGAGTCGAGAGGCGGGCGGGTTCGTTCTTGTCCGCGTCAGCTGTCCTCGCGCCGGACCGACAGCAGGTCCTCCAACTGCTCCTCGCGGGCCTGCGCCGCCACGAAGAGGAGTTCGTCGCCCGCCTCCAGGGAGTCCTCCCGGGAGGGGGTGAGCACCCGGGTGCCGCGGATGATCGTGACCAGGGAGGTGTCCTCCGGCCACGCCACGTCACCGACCTGGGTCCCGGCCAGCGCCGACTCCTCGGGGAGGGTCAGCTCGACGAGGTTGGCGTCGCCGTGGCTGAAGCGCAGCAGCCGGACCAGGTCGCCGACGCTCACCGCCTCCTCGACCAGGGCCGACATCAGACGCGGGGTGGAGACGGCGACGTCCACGCCCCAGGCCTCGTTGAACAGCCACTCGTTCTTCGGGTTGTTCACCCGGGCGACGACGCGCGGAACGCCGTACTCCGTCTTCGCGAGGAGCGAGACGACCAGGTTCACCTTGTCGTCGCCCGTCGCGGCGATCACGACGTTGCAGCGCTGCAACGCCGCCTCGTCCAGCGAGGTGATCTCGCAGGCGTCGGCCAGCAGCCACTCCGCCTGCGGGACCCGCTCCACCGAGATGGCGGTCGGGGCCTTGTCGATCAGCAGGACCTCGTGGCCGTTCTCCAGCAGCTCGCCCGCGATGGAGCGGCCGACGGCGCCGGCCCCGGCAATGGCGACCCTCATCAGTGACCGCCCTCCTCGTCCGGACCCCCGGCGAAGGCGGCCTCGACCTTGTCGACGTCGTCCGTCCGCATCATCACGTGCACCAGATCGCCCTCCTGCAGCACCRTCTGCGAGGTGGGCAGCATGGCCTCGCCGAGCCGGGTCAGGAACGCCACCCGGACCCCCGTCTCCTCCTGCAACTTGCTGATCTTGTGCCCGACCCACTTCGGGGAGGCGTGCACCTCGGCGAGCTGGACCCCGCCGGTGGGGTCGCGCCACAGCGGCTCCGCCCCCGAGGGCAGCAGCCGGCGCAGCATCTGGTCGGCGGTCCAGCGGACCGTGGCGACGGTCGGGATACCGAGGCGCTGGTAGACCTCGGCACGGCGGGGGTCGTAGATCCGGGCCGCGACGTTCTCCACGCCGAACATCTCGCGGGCCACCCGCGCGGAGATGATGTTGGAGTTGTCGCCGCTGGAGACGGCGGCGAAGGCACCGGCCTCCTCGATACCCGCTTCACGCAGGGTGTCCTGGTCGAAGCCGACCCCGGTGACCCGGCGACCGCCGAACCCCGGGCCCAGCCTGCGGAAGGCGGTGGGGTCCTGGTCGATCACGGCGACCGTGTGCCCCTGTTGCTCCAGGGTCTGGGCGAGAGCGGAACCCACTCTGCCGCAGCCCATGATGACGATGTGCACGACCGTCCTTCCGGTGTCCAAAAGTTACTGCTCAGCCACATCAGGGTCTCAGACCGAGGCCCAAGCTACACACGCACCGTCCCGGCCGGGCACCCCTGTGCCGCGCTCATCGCCGAGTGATGCTGCGCACGCTCCAGGCAGTGAGGATTCCGAGGCCGACGAGCGCGACCGCGGCGCCGATCAGCTCAGCGGTAGCGGGCATAAGACCTCCGAAGTGCGATGACGGGCGGGGTCTGCCATCTAGGCACGGATCGGGCGTAGGCTGCGGAATCCGTAGTTCCATACGTCTCCTTTTTCACCCGTGAGGCAGATCCGGTACTGCGGCTGGAGACCTGCCAGGTGGAAGGCCTACGATCCTCTCTCGTGTCCAAACTGACCGACGTGCCCAAACGGATCCTGATCGGGCGGGCTCTGCGCAGCGACCGGCTGGGTGAAACGCTCCTGCCGAAGCGCATCGCGCTTCCCGTCTTCGCTTCCGACCCGCTGTCCTCCGTCGCCTACGCGCCGGGGGAGGTCCTGCTGGTCCTGTCCATCGCGGGTGTGTCGGCGTACCACTTCAGCCCCTGGATCGCCGTCGCGGTCGTCGTGCTGATGTTCACGGTGGTCGCCTCCTACCGGCAGAACGTGCACGCCTACCCGAGCGGCGGCGGTGACTACGAGGTCGCCACCACCAACCTCGGCCCCAAGGCGGGCCTCACCGTCGCCAGCGCGCTGCTCGTCGACTACGTCCTGACCGTCGCCGTCTCCATCGCCTCCGGCATCGAGAACCTCGGCTCCGCGGTCCCCTTCGTCGTCGAGCACAAGGTGTTCTGCGCGGTCACCGTGATCGTGCTGCTCACCCTGATGAACCTGCGCGGCGTGAAGGAGTCCGGCAAGCTCTTCGCGATCCCGACGTACGTGTTCGTCGGCGGCGTCTTCATCATGATCGCGTGGGGCGCCTTCCGGGGTCTGGTGCTGGGCGACACGATGCGCGCCCCGACCGCGGCCTACCACATCAAGGCGGAGCACCAGGGGCTCGCGGGCTTCGCCCTGGTCTTCCTCCTGCTGCGCGCCTTCTCCTCCGGCTGTGCCGCGCTCACCGGCGTCGAGGCCATCTCCAACGGCGTTCCCGCCTTCCGCAAGCCGAAGTCGAAGAACGCGGCGACCACGCTGGCCATGATGGGCCTGCTGGCGGTCACGATGTTCTGCGGCATCATCGCGCTCGCCGCCGTCACCAAGGTCCGGATGGCCGAGAACCCGGCGACCGACCTGATCCACAACGGTGTCCCGATCGGCTCCGGCTACGTCCAGAACCCGGTGATCTCCCAGGTCGCCGAGGCCGTCTTCGGCAAGGGCAGCTTCCTGTTCGTGCTGCTCGCCGCCGCCACCGCCCTCGTCCTCTTCCTGGCCGCCAACACCGCGTACAACGGCTTCCCGCTGCTCGGCTCGATCCTCGCCCAGGACCGCTACCTGCCGCGCCAGCTGCACACCCGCGGCGACCGCCTCGCCTTCTCCAACGGCATCGTGCTGCTCGCCGGCGCCGCCGCCCTGCTGGTGGTCATCTACGGCGCCGACTCGACGCGCCTGATCCAGCTGTACATCGTCGGCGTGTTCGTGTCCTTCACGCTCAGCCAGACCGGCATGGTCCGGCACTGGAACCGGCACCTGGCGGTGGAGAAGGACGCGGCCAAGCGCAGCCACATGATCCGCTCCCGCGCGATCAACGCCTTCGGCGCCTTCTTCACCGGCCTGGTGCTGGTCGTCGTCCTGGTCACGAAGTTCACCCACGGCGCCTGGGTGGCGCTGCTCGGCATGTGCATCTTCTACGCCACGATGACCGCGATCCGTAAGCACTACGACCGGGTCTCCGAGGAGATCTCGGCCCCCCAGGAGCCCGACGACGACCTGGTACGGCCGTCCCGCGTGCACTCGGTGGTCCTGATCTCCAAGATCCACCGTCCCACCCTGCGGGCCCTCGCCTACGCCAAGCTGATGCGCTCGGACACCCTGGAGGCGCTCACCGTCAACGTCGACCCGGCCGAGACGAAGGCGCTGCGCGAGGAGTGGGAGCGGCGCGGGATAGACGTGCCGCTGAAGGTCCTCGACTCGCCGTACCGCGAGATCACCCGCCCGATCATCGAGTACGTCAAGGGCCTGCGCGCCCAGTCCCCGCGGGACGCGGTGTCCGTGATCATCCCGGAGTACGTCGTCGGCCACTGGTACGAGCACCTCCTGCACAACCAGAGCGCGCTGCGGCTGAAGGGCCGGCTGCTGTTCACGCCGGGCGTGATGGTGACCTCCGTGCCCTACCAGCTGGCGTCCTCGGAGGCGGCGAAGAAGCGGGCCCGCAAGCGGCAGGAGTGGAACGCGCCGGGTTCGGTACGGCGTGGTCCGGCGGAGCAGCGGGCGAAGGAGCACAGCGGCAGTAACTAGGGGTTCGCCGGAGCACGTAGACTGGTGGGCTGTCGTCGGTCCGTGCCCGGGCCGTTTCCCTCCCCCCCGATCTGGAGTCACCCCGCCATGCAGGCAGAACCGAGGAAATCGCTGGTGGGGACGGAGTACGAGGTCGAGGTCGGCCCGGTCGCGCACGGCGGGCACTGCATCGCCCGCACCGCCGAGGGCCAGGTTCTGTTCGTCCGGCACACGCTGCCCGGCGAGCGGGTCGTGGCCAGGGTGACCGAGGGCGAGGAGGGGGCCCGTTTCCTGCGCGCCGACGCGGTCGAGATCGTGGAGGCGTCCAAGGACCGGGTCGAGGCCCCCTGCCCCTACGCCGGTCCCGGCCGCTGCGGCGGCTGCGACTGGCAGCACGCCAAGCCGGGCGCCCAGCGCCGCCTCAAGGGCGAGGTGATCGCCGAGCAGCTACAGCGGCTCGCGGGCCTCACGCCCGAGGACGTCGGCTGGGACGGCACCGTCATGCCGGCCGAGGGCGACAAGCTGCCCGCCGGTGAGGTGCCGCAGTGGCGGACCCGGGTGCAGTACGCCGTCGACGCCGACGGCAACGCGGGACTGCGCCGGCACCGCTCGCACGAGGTGGAGCCGATCGAGCACTGCATGATCGCGGCGCCGGGCGTCAGCGAACTGGGCATCGAGGAACGCGACTGGTCGGGCATGGTCTCGGTCGACGCGATCGCCGCGACCGGCTCCCAGGACCGCATGGTGATCCTGGAGCCCCGCCCCGGCGCCCGCCTCCCCCTGGTCGAACTCGACCGGCCCGTCTCCGTCATGCGGGTCGACGAACACGACGGCGGAATCCACCGCGTCCACGGCCGCGCGTTCGTGCGCGAGCGTGCCGACGGGCGTACCCACCGGGTCGGCAGCGGCGGCTTCTGGCAGGTCCACCCGAAGGCGGCGGACACCCTGGTCACCGCGGTCATGCAGGGTCTCCTGCCGCGCAAGGGCGAGATGGCCCTCGACCTCTACTGCGGCGTCGGCCTCTTCGCCGGCGCGCTCGCCGACCGCCTCGGTGAGAAGGGCGCGGTCCTCGGCATCGAGTCCGGCAAGCGCGCGGTCGAGGACGCCCGCCACAACCTCGCCGACTTCCCGCGGGTCCGCGTGGAGCAGGGCAAGGTCGAGTCGGTCCTCCCGCGCACCGGCATCACCGAGGTCGACCTGATCGTCCTCGACCCGCCCCGCGCGGGCGCGGGCCGCAGGACGGTGGAACACCTGTCGTCCCTCGGCGCCCGCCGCATCGCCTACGTGGCCTGCGACCCGGCGGCCCTGGCCCGCGACCTGGCGTACTTCCGGGACGGCGGCTACCGGGTACGCACACTGCGCGCGTTCGACCTGTTCCCGATGACGCACCATGTGGAGTGCGTGGCGATTCTGGAGCCGGCCGGAAAGGCTGTCTGACCTGCGGGTTCGGGTGATGTGCGGTACGTGCGGTGTGCGCGTTACGGGCGATGTCCTGACGCTGCGATGACGCTCTCCGAGGTGTCTTGACGCCCGTTCGACGCCTGTTCTGGCGGGGTGTCAGGCGCGATGCCGGCCTGGTCGAGCCAGGTGAATCGGCGTGCTCGCAGAGGTCCGACTCGTACAAGGAGTCGGGGCCAAGGGGTCGTGAGTTCCGGGCGTTTTCCGTGATCCGGGTCACATGCTGTGGGTTGGGTGGAAACACCTGTGGGTTTCCGTGCGTCGGCCCTGCCGACCGCTGCCCGGGTGCCAGGATGTGGCGCCATGACAGCCGGGTGGAGTTCGCGCGCGTTACGGGCTGCGGTGTTCGCGGCCGTGTGCGTGCTGCTCGCTGCCCTGGGCCACGTGCTGATGTCCGGCAGCGAGGTGCCCGTCCGGGCGCTGGCCGCCGGGGTCGCCGTGACCGGCGCCGTCGGCTGGTGCCTGACGGGGCGTGAGCGGGGGCCGCTGCCGGTGGTGGGGGCCGTGGTCGCCGCCCAGGCTGTGCTGCACGAGGGGTTCTTGTTCGCGCGGTCGGTGGCCGTGGCGTCCGGCACCGCGGCTTCCCTGCACATGAGCTCGATGCGCGGTGACACCACGGGCATGGTCCCCATGGAGCACATGCGGCACATGGACAGTCCGGGCCACTTGATGGCCGGCACCTCCCCTTCGTCCGGCATGGTTGCTCCTTCGGCCGGCATGGTCGCCGTCCACCTGGTGGCGGCGCTGCTGTGCGGTGTGTGGCTGGCGTACGGCGAGAAGGCCGCCTTCCGCATCATGCGGGCGGTGGCCGGATGGCTGACCGCGCCGCTGCGACTGCTGCTCACCCTGCCCGGTGCCGCGTACCGCCCGCTCGGCCACCCGCGTCGGCGCGATGCGGACCGGGCGCCGTATCCGCGTCTTCTCGTTCACGCGATCACTTCCCGGGGCCCGCCTGTGCGGGCCGCTGTCGTCTGAGGACAGCTGGTTTCCCGGGGCCGCCCCTGTCGTGGTGCCTCGGGCCACGGCCGTACGACTCCGCAGTGCCGCAGCTCCGCGGCGTCACCGGGGCGTAGGCCGTCTCCCACTTCACCGGACCCCCGCGTCTTCGCGCCCTGGTCCGGATCAAGGTCGAACCGAGAAGGACATCAGGTGATCACCTCTGCCCTGCCCGCCGTGCGTGCCAGGAACGGCAGGACGGCGGCTCTCGACGCATCGATCACCGCGTGGGCGCTGGCCGCCGGACGCGGTGACACCGAGGCGGTCGAGCAGTTCGTCGGCGCCCTGCACCGGGACGTCCGGCGCTACGTCGCCCAGTTGTGCGGCGACCCCCAGGCCGTGGACGACCTGGCACAGGACACGTTTCTGCGGGCGCTCGGCAGCCTGCATCTGTTCGAGGGGCGTTCCTCGGCCCGCTCGTGGCTGCTGTCCATCGCCCGCCGCGCGGTGATCGACAGCTACCGGCACGCCGCGGCCCGGCCGCGTCCGAGCGACGTACCGGACTGGCAGCTGGCCGTCGAGCTCGCGCAGCCGCGTGATCTGCCGGGCTTCGACGACGGCATCGCGCTGCTGGATCTCCTGGACGCGCTGCCGGGCGAACGCCGTGAGGCGTTCGTCCTCACCCAACTGCTCGGCCTGCCCTACGAAGAGGTCGCCGAGGTCGGCGACTGTGCGATCGGCACGGTCCGCTCCCGCGTCGCCCGTGCCCGCGCGGCTCTGATCGAGCTGTTGGAGGAGGCGGAGGCGCCGGAGAACGCTGCTGCCCTGGCGGTCTGAGGCCGCGAGGAGCGCCGAGGCCCACGCGTGCGGTTGACGAGGAAGGCCGGGCAGGACGGCTGACGTGTCCTGCCCGGCCTTTCCTGCGCGCTCGCGTGTCCTCGGAGACTCAGGCGCTCAGGCGGCGACCGTGTCGGTGACGCCGTACCCCGCCTCGACGATCGCGGCGCGGAGCCGGCTGTCGTCGAGGTCCGTTCCGTGCACGGTGACGGACTTGGCGGCGACGTCGACCACGACCTCGCTCACGCCTGGCACCTCGGAAACCTTTTCCCTGATGCTCGCCGCGCAGTGCTCGCAGCTCATGCCGGTGACGTTGTACTGCTTCTGTGCCATGGCGCAACTCCTGGATGCCAACGGGGGTCGGTGGGCTTACGGGTGTACGGGGGCGGTTGTCGAGTCCGTTCCCGTCTCCACAACAGTCGGCTGGACGGGGCCGGAAGTTCCGGGGCGTGTGCTGGGTTCCATCGCAGGAGCGCCTGCCACTCCCATGACTCGCGAAGTGGCGCGCGTCACGTTTGGCTGCGGGAACTCGGTGCTCCGGCGAGCCGACTACTGGAGCGGTACGGCTTCGACGGCCGTTCCTCGAATGGCGGTTCGATGCGACCAGGAAGGTCGGGCATGGCCGAGTTCCGACAACCGTTCCTCCCCGCCGGTGCGCCGGCCCGGGGACCGTCGCCGCCCCTGGCGCTCTGCGGCTTCCTGTTGCTGCTCGTGCTCGTGTTCTCGGTGTCGTACGCCGTCGGGTCGGCCGCCGGACCGGTGGCCCCCGGCATGCACGGGACCGGAAGCGCCGGAAGCGGAGGGAACGGAGGAGTCGGCGCGGGCGACGGGGGCGATGGGCGCGATCCGGGAAGGCGGCTGTGCTGTGAAGTGGATGCCCAGGGCGCTGGGGGACCGGCGGCGGCGGAGCGGGCAGCCCGGCGCGCATGACCGTCACCGAAGGGCGCGTCCTGCTGCCGTCCGCCGGGGTCGCGGAGACGGCTGCGTTCTTTCACATGGCCAACCGGGGCGGCTCGGCCGACAGCCTGATACGGGTGACCTCGCGCGACGTCCCGGGCGGCATCACGCTCGCCCGGGACCGCATGAACGACGGGAACGGGGCCTACCGTGCCGACGTCGACGCCGTCGGGATACCGGCGGGCGGCAGCCTCGCGATGTCGCCGCGGGGAGTGGACCTGACGCTGTCCGCTCCTACCGGGAAGCGGAGTTGGAGTCCGGGCGATCTGGTGCCCTTCACCCTGGTTCCGGCGCAGTGGACGGGTGAGGGTGCTTGCCGTGGTGGCGCGTCCTGGGAGCTTCTCGTTCCAGTAGTCGTGCCGGCCGGCCCCCGAGTTCCCGGCCATGGTGTGTGATGTGCGTCACCGTGTGGCCGGTGAGTCGGAGGGCGGGTGCCCGCACGTACCCCCTGACGACGAGCGGACACCGGGTGCGAGGATGGGCGGGCCATGACTGTCCGAGGGTGGTGCCGTGCACTGCGGGCCGGTGTGTTCGCCGCCGTCTGCGTGCTGCTCGCCGCCCTCGGCCACGTGATCATGTCGGGTACCTCCGTGCCCTGGTGGGCCATGGCGGCCGGCGCGGCCGGAACCGGTACGGCCGGCTGGCTGCTGGCCGGACGTGAGCGCGGACGCACGCTGATCGTCACGGTCGTGACAGCGGCACAGGCGGTGCTCCACGAGGCGTTCTCCCTTGCGCAGACGCTCACCACCGCGGGCACTCCGGGACAGGGCCCCTCGGCCCGCGCCCAGGACTCCATGGACATGAGCGGCATGCACATGGGCTCCATGCACATGGGCTTCACGCACATGGGCTCCGCGCACATGGACCCGATGGACATGGGCTCCATGACGCATGCGATGACCGGTGTCCAGCACGCACACACGCACGGCATGGCCGGTATGGGCGGGAGCGCCTCGTACGGCATGTTCGCCGCGCACCTCCTGGCCGCCATCCTCTGCGGGCTCTGGCTCGCGTACGGCGAGCGTGCGTTCTTCAGCGTCCTGCGGGCCGCCGCCACCCGGCTGGTGGCCCCGCTGCGGATGCTGCTGGCCGGGCCCGCGCCGCTCCCTCGCCCGCTCGCGGGCAGGCGCCGCGCCACCGACGTGCCGGCTCCGGTACGGCTTCTGCTCTGCTGCTCCCTCACCTCTCGGGCCCCGCCCACGGGTGCCGCTGTCGCCTGAGACAGCCGGAACCACCGGGGCCCCACGTCTGGCCTTCCGTCCTGCCGCGTTCGCGCGCAGTTCCCTCCTGTTGCGGCGCTTCACCCCGGCACCTCCGCGTGCCGCCGTGCGCTTCACCTCCGACGGGCCCCGGACACGGCCGTACCCACCGCGTACGGCCGCACCCCAAGTCCCGGTGCGCCGCCGCTCTCAGCGGCCGGCCCCGGACGACCCGAGAGGGACATCACGTGACTGTTTCCGTCCTGCCCGCTCCCCGGACGACACGGCCGACGCGGACGACGCGGACGACGCGCGCCTCGGCTGACGCGGCGGCGACCGCCTGGGCGCTGGCCGCCCGTGGCGGCGACACCCGCGCGGCCGAGCACTTCGTCCGCGCGCTCCACCACGACGTGCTGTGCTACGTCGTCCACCTCAGCGGTGATCCCCAGACCGCCCACGACCTCACCCAGGACACCTTCGCGCGAGCTTTCGGCAGCCTGCACGGCTTCGAGGGCAGGGCCTCGGCCCGTACCTGGCTGCTGTCCATCGCCCGTCGCGCGGTGGCCGACAGTTTCCGGTACGCCGCCACCCGCCCGCGGCTCACCGACACCCCTGACTGGCAGACGACCGTCGAGCGCACCCAGCCGCGTGACGTGCCGGGCTTCGACGAAGGCGTGGCCCTGCTCGACCTGCTGGCCGCGCTGCCCGCCGAACGCCGTGAGGCGTTCGTCCTCACCCAGGTCGTCGGCCTGTCCTACGAGGAGGCGGCCGCCTTCACCGGCTGCCCCGTCGGAACCGTCCGCTCCCGGGTGTCGCGCGCCCGCGCGGCTCTGGAACGGCAGCTCCGGGACGCCGAGACACGGCCCGCCCTGGCTGCCTGACGCGAGCGGTTGGTGCTCCCCGACGGGGAGCACCAACTCCGCTGCCCCCGGGAGGGCGGCAACTCCTTTGGTGGGTTGGGCAATTGCCGGAGAACAGCGGGAACTCACGGTCGTCGCGCCCCGACTACTGCACCAGAACCACGCAGAAGACCGGCAGCACACCCCGCACGCAGAGGAGCCCGCATGTCGATCAACCTGGGCAGTGTCGCGGGCGCCCAGTGGGACCAGGTCCCCACGGTCGCCGCGGTGGTGCTCGTCACGACCGCGCTCCTCGCCCTCTTCGGCCGGCGCCTCAACGTGCTGCTGGCGGGCGACGAGTCCGCCACCGCCCTCGGCGTCGACGTCAACCGGCTGCGGGCCGTCCTGCTGGTCCTCAGCGCGCTGCTCACCGGCACTGTCATCGCCGTCGCCGGCCGCATCGGCTTCGTCGGCCTGATGATCCCGCACCTGGTGCGCCTCACCACCGGCGCCGACCACCGCCGCCTGCTGCCCCTGACCGCCCTGCTGGGCCGCGACGGAGCCGAGGACCACGCGGCCGTGTCGGACGCCGTCGACCGCTGCGGCGTACGGCCCTTCGCGGACCGCGACTACGCCTCCCTGTCCGGCGGCGAACGCCAACGCGTCCTGCTGGCCCGCGCGTTGGCCCAGGACCCGCAACTGCTCGTCCTGGACGAACTCACCAACCACCTCGACATCCGGGCGCGGTTCGAACTCCTCGACCTCATCCGTGCCACCGGCGTCACCACCCTCGCCGTCCTGCACGACCTCGACCTCGCCGCCCGCCTCTGCGACCACCTGGTCGTCCTGCACGAGGGAACCGTGGTGGCGGCGGGACCGGTTCTGGAGGTCCTCACCCCGGGGGCCCTCGCCGCCGTCTTCGGCGTCCGGGCCCGCACCGAACGGCACGCCGACGGCGTCGTCCGGATCACGTACGAGGCGCAGCCGCTCGCACGGTGTCACCAGCGGAATCGATCCGGCGCTGTGGCTGATCAACGTGCGTGTCGCGAGTGAACGCCGGGACGTTCCCCTCCGTATGAGGCAACAAGCCCAATCGTGACAGGAGTTGCCCGTGACCCCGACGTCGGTCGCAGCGCGGGGCGTTGGCCTGCGCCCGCTGCGGGCGGGCGTCTTCGCCGCCGTCTGCGTGGTGACGACGGCCCTCGGTCACGCCCTGATGTCAGGCGACCTGCTGCCCTGGTGGGCCCTGGGGGCGGCGTTCACCGGTACGGGAACGGCTGCCTGGTGGCTGACCGCCCGTGAACGCGGTGCCCTCACGGTGGTCGGGGCGACGACGGCCGTACAGGCTCTGCTGCACCTCTGGTTCGACCTGGCCCACATGGTCGTCCGGATGCCGTCCAACGCGTCCGGTGTGTCCGGTCGGGCGGCCGTCTCCGGCATGGACCATGCGATGGCGTTCTCCGGTTCCGGAATGGTCATGCGCATGGGCGGCCATGCGGACATGGCGATGGCGCCCATGGGTACGGCGGGTGCCGCGTCCGCCCTGTCGGCGCGGTCTGCGCTGACGCACCACGGTTCCACCGGGATGTTCCTGGCGCATCTGCTGGCCGCCGTGGTGTGCGGCCTGTGGCTGTGGCGCGGCGAGACGGCGGTCCACCGGCTGGCCCGGGCCCTCGCCGTCACGCTGCTGGCGCCCCTCCGACGCGTCCGCCGTATGCTCGCGGGCCGGGTGCCGGCTCGGCGCTCCGGCGTCGCCCGCCCGGTCGCGGCCACCACGCAGGCGCCTCCCGTCGCCTTCGCGGTACTGCGGCACGCCGTCATCCGCAGGGGCCCGCCACGGGCCGGTTCGGCAGTTCTCCGTCCGTCGACGACCGGCCCGCTCTCCGCCGTACGCCTCTGAAGTCCCGTGTGACCTGACGGGGTTGGGCGACGGGCCGGTGCGTTCCCGGGTCAGGTGCGTGCTTTCGCGCGCTCCGGCCCCTTCACCCGGCCCGGTATGCGCCCGCCCGCCTGTGTGGGCGACGGCGCATGCCCTCCTGCCCATCGATCGGGAGTTCCATGTACTACCGCACGTCTGTCAGTCCCTCCCCGTCCGGCACCCTGCCGGCGTCCGGACCTCTTCGCCGCACGCCCCGGCTCGCCCTCGGCACCGCTCTCGTGACCGCCGTGGCAGCCCTGCTCGCCGGCTGCGGAGATGGATCGTCCGACCACGCCGCCGGAAAGCCGAAAGCGACCGCCTCCGCGCACAACATGGACGACATGTCCGGCATGGCGATGGGGGACCCGTCGGCCACGCCCGCCTACAAGCTGCCCAACGCCGCAGTGGTGGAAGGCACGTTCAAGCTGCTGGACACCCGGCCACCCGGCCTCGACCACGTGAAGGGCACGGCCTGGCTCGCCCAGGGGGCGAAGGGCACGACCGTCACCGTGAAGTTGACCGGTCTGGAGCCGGGCGCCTCCTACATGGCGCATCTGCACGCCCAGCACTGCTCGGCCGGCAACGGTGGCGAGCACTTCCAGTTCGTCAAGGGTGGCCCCGCCGAGCCGCCCAACGAGGTGCACCTCATGTTCCGGGCCGACCCGAAGGGCATGGGGCTGACCACGGTGAACAACACCCGCAAGACCGGCAAGGGAGCGGTCGCCGTCGTGGTCCACCCGAGCGACGCCCTCGACAACCGCATCGCATGCGCGGACTTCGACTTCTGAGGGCACCGGCCGTGCTCTGCGCGGCCGCGTGCGCGCTGCTGTCGGCCGCCGGTACGCCGGCCCACGCCCACACCGCCCTCCAGGAGGCGTCACCGGCCCCCGGGGCCAAGGTCGGTACCGGTACCCGGGTCATCGCGCTGACGTTCGGCGGTCTGCTGAAGGGAACCGTGCCCAAGGTCTCCGTGGCCGGCCCGGACGGCAAACCGGTGCCCGTCGGTGAACCCGTCGTGGTCCCGGGCTCCACCGTGTGCGCGACCGTGCGCGGCTTGCCGGCCGGCGTCGACTCCGTCACCTACACGGTGCTGGCGGTGGACGGCGACGCTCAGACCAACCGCTTCCTGTTCCGGGTGGCGGAGGGCGCGAAGGCGGCGCCGGTGCCCGCGGCGTGCCGGGGCCGACGGCTGCCGAGCCCGCCGGTGGAGCAGGCGAGCGGCTTCCTGGGGCGACAGGGAACCGCTGTCGTCGGCGCCTCGGCCGCAACTGCCGTAATGGCAGTGGCCGTCGGAGTACTTGTCGTACGCAGGAAGCGACGAGGTGGTACGGCTGCGGGAGGCGGTGCAGGTTCCCCGCCGGTGCGCACTGGATGAGCCCCGGTCGGCCAGGCGTCGAGGGTGTCCAAGGGGTCGGTTCGGCCGGGCCTGGCAATTCCCTCCTCCCGCTGATGTAATAGACCCATGGCCACTTCATCACTTACATGCGCGTCTGTCGTGGAGGACTGGGTCTCCGGCTGGGTGGTGTCGCGCGGTGCGTCCGACCCCGTGGCGCGGCCATGGGGCTGGACCATCGACGTCGGACAGCCGGCCCAGGTGGCGCGACATGTGGTCGTCGACGCGGACGAGGCGCGTGTGCGCGAGGCCGCCGCGCAGGCACGGGGTGAGGGGTGGTGGCTCAAGGTCTTCCTGCCCGAGCCGTGCGAGGCGCCGGAAGCGCAGGTCCGCGCATGGCTCGGACCGGAGTGGGCGTCCGACGAGGCGGCGTTCCTCATGTCCGTCGAGCTGGCGCCGGTCACGCCTGGAACGCTCCCGCCCGGCTACGTGCTGCGCACCTGGACCCGGGGTGACGTCGTCCGCGTGCTGATCGCGGCTCCCGACGGATCGCTCGCCGCGCGCGGGCAGATGGGCGTGGCAGGGGAGGTGGCGGTGGCGGACCAGATCCTCACCACCCCGGCTCACCGGCGGCGCGGCCTCGGCTCCGTCGTCATGCGCGCGCTCCAGCAGCAGGCTCTGGCCTCGGGAGCCGCCCGTGCCGTCCTCGGTGCGACGACCCAGGGTCGCGCCCTGTACGAGTCGCTCGGCTGGCGCACCCACACGGCCTTCCTCAGCCTCTGCCGCACCACAGGGCCGACGGGGTCCCGCTAGAAGGTGCGCGGACCGGGGGCGTGGACGGCTCCGCCACCTCTGCCGGTGACCCACCGGACGCCTGCGTGCCGGTCGATGAGTCGGTCCACCTCGCGGTCGAACATGCTTCCGCCCTCAGCGTCTCCTCGTGTTGGGCGTCCTGATGCCCTGCTCGGTGAGCAGCCGTACTCCCGTGGAGTCCGGCCGCAGGCCGGTCAGCCCCGCGCCCGCCCCTTATTGAGGTACGCCGCTCGCGTCGCCGCTCCTCTCGCGACTCTGCCGTAACGGTGACGAACACTTCTTGCTGATAGCATGCAGTTGCACACTGATCGCAATTAGTCGGAGGACGCTGGACATGCCGGTGTACACGCTCCCGGAACTTCCGTACGACTACTCGGCGCTGGCCCCGGTCATCAGCCCCGAGATCATCGAGCTGCACCACGACAAGCACCACGCGGCCTACGTCAAGGGCGCCAACGACACGCTGGAGCAACTGGCCGAGGCGCGCGACAAGGAGACCTGGGGCTCCATCAACGGCCTGGAGAAGAATCTCGCCTTCCACCTCTCCGGCCACATCCTGCACAGCATCTACTGGCAGAACATGACCGGCCCGAAGGACGGCGGCGGCGAGCCGCTGGCGGCGGACGGGGTGGGCGACCTGGCCGACGCGATCACCGAGTCCTTCGGTTCCTTCGCGGGCTTCAAGGCCCAGCTCACCAAGGCCGCCGCCACCACCCAGGGCTCCGGCTGGGGCGTCCTCGCCCACGAGCCGGTCAGCGGCCGGCTGATCGTCGAGCAGGTCTACGACCACCAGGGCAACGTCGGCCAGGGCGCCACCCCGGTCCTGGTCTTCGACGCCTGGGAGCACGCCTTCTACCTCCAGTACAAGAACCAGAAGGTCGACTTCATCGACGCCATGTGGGCCGTCGTCAACTGGCAGGACGTGGCCAAGCGCTACGCCGCCGCCAAGGAGCGGGGCGACAGCCTCCTGCTCAGGCCGTGACGCCGTAGCGGCGCCACGCAGACGTCCTGCTCGTGATCGTCTTCTCACCCTTCACGTGGCAGGCGGTACAACGGAAGGCTCCCGCAGGCCCGATGCCCGCGGGAGCCTTCCCATGTCCGGACCGGCGACCTCGTCCCGGTACAGGACGCGGTCGCGCCAGCGGCGCAGCAGGGCGTGGTCGTGGCCCACGGCGAGGAGACCGGCACCCGTGGCGGCGCGGTAGTCCTCGACCGCCGCCACCAGTGCGGCCGTGGTGGACGAGTCCAGCGGAGTTGAAGCCGAGGGTCAGTGGTCGCCGGAGAAGATCTCGCGGACCTCCCGGACCGCGTAGTACACGAGGACGTATCCGGCGACGGGGTCGGCCCACCACCAGCCCAGGGCGGCGTTCAGCGCGAGGCCGAGGAGGACGGCGGCGGCCAGCAGTCCGTCGATCAGTGTCACCCGGCCCTCGGTGCGCAGCACCGGGTTGTCGAGCGCCGCGCCGGTGCGGGCCTTGCCCGCGGCGAGCGCGAACATCGTGGCGGCGGTGACCGCGGTCCACACGATGCCCAGAGGCGAGTGTCCCGCGCGATGTCCGGTGGCCAGGACCACGGTGGACTGCACGAACAGATAGCCGGCCAGGGCCGCGAAGGCGAAGCCGATCAGCCGCAGGCCCCGGCGCTGACGCTCCGCACCGCTGCCGGACAGCTCCCACACGACGACGGTCGACGCGCCGATCTCGATCAGGGAGTCCAGGCCGAACCCGGCCAGCGCGACCGACCGGGCCCGGAGGGCGGCGACGGCGAGGACGACGATGCCGACCACGTTCCAGCCGAGAGTGGCGTATTCCAGGGCGAGGCCCCGCCGGAGCAAGGTGGTGCGTGCACTGTCATCCGAAACGGTCACCGTCCCCGGCGGGAGTACGGGACGTCGTGAGTGGGAGGGCACGCCTCCATTGTGGCGGCCGCAGATACGGTGCGGGTCATCATGCGCGAGCCCACGCCCGGAGCGATCGGAGTGGGCTCGCCAGTGAGCCGGCTGTCGTAGCCCACTCTGCCCTGAGCAGGCCCCACAGGTTGTCGGTCGTGACACTCGTTTGACGCTCTGCCTCTTGTGCGCGAGAGCCGCGATCCGTCCCGCAGCATCCGCTCGACGGGCTGTCGACCCGATTCAACGCGACGGTACACGCACAGTGGACACCCCCGAAGCGTCGATCTGGGCCCGCGACCGCAGTACGTCGATCAGTGACTGCTCGGGTGAACGGCCCGCCGCGATGAGGGCGAAGAATGCCTTGACGTCCTCGAAGAACGGTGACGGACTACCGAGCTTCGTGCCCTCGCCGGCGGCGGTGATCGTTACCGGACCGATCGGCTGGTCGGTGATCTCCTTGCCCCACATGGCACGGTTGGCGTTGCGCTGAAGGGCGGACGCCAGATCGTGGTCGGCCTCGCTGAAGCCCGGCACGCCCTGCTCGATGGCCAGCGCGTCCCCGTGGTTGGGGTTGCCCGTGCGGGAGGTCTGCCCGGCCGGGGAGTTGGCGGCCGACTGGTGGATGTGGTGGCCGCCGAGCTGCTTGTACGGGGCGATCTGCGGGCCCGCCGTCGAGCCCCCGGACGTCGATCCGTTGGCGCCGTTGCCGCCGGTCGCGGCCCCCGCGGCTTCGGAGGCGGCGGCGGGACTCGGTTCGGGCTGCGCACCCGTACCCGTCGTCGATGAACTGTTCGGTTCGGGCGGCGGCTTGGCGGACTCGTTCGGCTCCTTCGACTGCCCGCCGGGCTCGCCCGATCCGCCCGACGTCCCGCCACCTCCACCGCCGCCCGTGATCGCGCTGACCACGGGAGCCGCGGTGGCCATGAGCGCGGGCGCGATGGCCTCGGTGTTGGCGACGATGTTCGGCAGGCTGAACCCGAAGTCGACGCTCGGCCGGGTCAGCGCCGCGGTCCCGTTGGCGCCGACCGAGACATCGGCCGCGATGCTCGGCGCCGCGCCTCCTCCGCCGCCCCCGAAGGAGATGCCCCGCATACCGAAGATGGTCGCCACCGCCTCGACGGGCAGTGCCCCGAGCTTGCGGGAACGCTCCTGGTCGCTGAGCACCCTGCCGGTCACCGTCCGGCCCGTCGCCACCTCGTTGGCCGTGTTCACGGTCCCCGCGACACCGAAAGCGGTGCCGGTCGCCACCACCCCGGTGACGACCGTGGCCTCGCTCACCCCGAGCGAAGTCGCCGTCGCCGCGAGCAGCGGAGCCGCCGCCGTGCCCGCGCTCGCCACGACCACCGCCACCACGGCGACCGTCCCCACGGCGACTGCCGCGCCGATGGCGACGTCCTTCCAACTGATGTCCCAGGCCCCGTTGTCGTCCAGCCGGTTCACCGGATCGCAGGCCGCGTACGCGTACCGGCTCGTCGGACCGCGCTGGCCTGCCGGATCGCACGACAGCCAACGCCCCAGCCAGGGAACGTAGTAACGGGCGCCGACGGCGCAGAAGCCCGTCTCGTCGTCACGCTGCTTGCCGAGGAACCCGCGCCGGGCTGGGGCGTCCGTCTGCCCGCGCGTGGCCCGCCAGACGGTGGAGCCGTACGGCGAGTAGCCTTCGGCAGCCAGCAGCCGCCCTTCGTCGTCGAACTCCAGCGTCACCGACCTGAGATGATCGGTGAGCTGGTGGCGCACACGGCGCCGCGGCGACCCGTCGTCCACGTCGTTGCGGGTCTCGACCCGCGCGAACACCCCGACCCCGTCGCCCACATCCAGGCCGGTGCGGATGAGACCCGCGTGGCGGCCGGTGAACGACCGGACGAACTCCAGCCCGGAGAGGAACAGTTCGTCGCGCACCGGCACGCCACTGGAACGCTGAGTCGCCTTCCGGGTGCGGACGCCGGTCGCGTCATGGACGTTGTACGTCCCGTCGACGACGACTGAACCCTCCTCACCGTCCTCGTCGACCACCTGCCGACAGGTCGACCTCAGCTGGTCCCGGTGGTCCCATTCCATCCTGGCCAGATGCGGCATCGCCACCGTGTTGCCGTGTGCGTCGTAGGCGTACGTCTCGCGCGGACCGTCGGCGAAGGACGTGGCCAGCAGCCGGTTGCCCGGTGCGTACTCGAACTCCCTCGTCCAGCCCGGGTGGTGCGGGTCGTTCCCCCGATGGGCGATCTCCAGCAGGTTTCCCACAAGGTCGTACGCATACCGCTCCACATACCGCCCGACAGCGATCCCGTCCTCCGCATGCGCCACCGGACGGTGACGCCCGCCCGCGTCGACGAGCCCGAGCTGCTCGCGCCCCGTCGCCTCGACGAGCCGGTACAGGGCGTCGTAGCGGTAGGCGGACTCGCCCGTGACGCGCTGGTTGCGGAAGAAGACCGGAGGTACGGCGTCGTCCCGCACCAGCACCAGATTGCCCGCGGCGTCATACGTGTAGTGCTGGTCCTGTACGCACCGGGACCCCAGGGCGGAGCGCACCCGGACCAGCCGGAACGTCAGCGGGTCGTAGGCGAAGTCGGTGACGAGCCCGTTCCCGCGCTCGATCCGGGTGCGCTGACCGCGGGCGTTGCAGCGGACGGCGGTGACGACGTCCGTCCACACCGGCTGCCCGTCGGAGTCCAGCTCGCCCTCGATCTGCACCTGGAGCGCACGCAGTTGGGTGGAGCGGCCGTACCGGTAGCGGGTGACGCTCGCCGGTGCGTCGAGCGCGGGCGACGTCAGCACGATCGGGCGGTTCATCGCGTCCAGGCGGGTGGACGCGTTGAGGCGTGCGGGCTCCAAGACGTCGGACGGCTGCTCCAGACTCCAGTCCAGTACGCGGTCGTAGGCCACCGCCACGCGCCGCGTCGACGAACTCGGGCTCCCCTTGAAGTCGTAGCCGTTGCACACCGACAACCCTGCCTGGTCGTACCGCACATGGATACGCCCGCGCAGATTGCGCTCCTCGGCGTCCGCGAGGGACTCCCCGTGGACGACCCGCTCCACCGTCACCTCGGCCTCGGGCCGGTCGGGATCGGCTCCCGTCACGAGGAGGGCCACGGGGCGGCGGCCGGCGTCGTAGCGGGTGCGGGAGACGTGCCCCCGGGAGTCCCAGGCGCGCAGTTCCTGGTCGAGGACGTCGGCGAGCCGCCACCGGGTCCCCGAGTCGAGCGCCCAGTGCCGTACGACCCGGCCGAGCAGGTCGTGGTCGGCGCGGCTGGCCGCACGCCCACGCGGATCACCGCCGGGCATCGCGTCGTGCACGGCGAGCACCTCCCCGGTGATCGCCAGCACCACCCGGTTCTCCACCGCGTGCCGCCCGTCCGTGCGCCGGACCAGCACGGCCCGGCCCAGGGCGTCGAACCACTCCAGGTCCGGGGTATTCGCGTGGGCTGCGCTGGCCCGGGCGGCCTGCTGCTCGGCGTCGCCGCGCTCGCCGTCGACGCGCTGCTCGTACCACGGCCGCCACCCGGCGGGGAGGAGGCCGGACAGGCCGCGGGTGGCCACGGCGATGTCGGGGTCGTGGCGCGGATCGGCGAGCACGGTGTCCGCCCGGTCCCAGGTGCCCGACCACCAGGCGCCGAACACCCGCTTGCTGTACGTCCCGTCGGGGAACACGGTCGCGACCAGCCGCTGTGTGGCGTCGTAGCAGCGCACCGTCGACACACCTTCGCGCCGGCCCGGTTCGTAGCCGGGGGTGGAGGTGAAGTACGGCTCGTGGAACAGGACGACGTTCGCCTTGGCGTTGTAGACCTTCCAGCCGCTGGAGATCCAGCCGCCCGGCTCGTCGCTCTGGCTCTTGACCTGGATCTCCCGCCCGGACCCGTCGACGTACACGAACCTCTGCCGAAGGGGGGAGGATTCGCCCGGCGCGAGGTCGCTCAGGTGCCGCTCGCGCAGGATGGTCCGCACCGACAGCGGCTGCACCACCGAGTCGGACGCCGTACGACGGACCGCCTCCAGGTCGTAGCAGATGCGGCGGGTCGCACCCAGGAGGAGCTGTCCGGCGTCATCGCCGGCAGCCGCGTCCATGAAGGTGTCGTCGAACCCCTCGAGCGAGTCGCCGAGTTGTTCCCCCCGCTTGCCCATGGCCGCCGTCGCCACGACGAGCCCGAGGGTGTCCAGCGCCACGGCGGAGCGGTTGCCGTTGGAGTCCGTCACCAGCACCGGCTTCATCAGCCGGTAGTCCACGCCGGACTCCTCGCGCACCCCGTCCGGCCCGCGCTCGCCGATCGTGCTCCGGTTGCCGAGGCTGTCCACCGTGTCGACCGGCAGCAGGTCGTACGGGTCGTAGCGCACCTCGCGGTCGGGACTGGTGATGCCGTCCTGGAAGGGATCGCGGTAGCGGCGTGCCCGGAAGAAGTGCGCCCGGGCGTAGGCGAATTCGTCCGTCGCCCCCTCGCCGGGGAAGGCACCTGCAGGCCCGAGGAACGTCCGCCCCGACGGCGCCCACCACTCGCCCGGGACGTCACCGGGCACATAGCCGCCCTCGCGCAGCACCGCGTCGAGGTCCTCGGCCGGGAACAGCGGCCGGGCCAGGATCTGCTGCGTGAACGCCAGGGTCAGCCCGACCCCCTGGATGCCCCGCCGCCCCACGCGGCCCAACGGCAGCAGGGCCAGCGGGTCGGCGCCGCCGAGGTCGTCGGGGCGGTACAGGGTGCGGGTGCGCCGCAGCAGCCGGTGCGGCCGCGCGAACGGCGCGCCGGGCCCCGTCCAGTCCTGGAAGCGCAGCCAGCCGCCCTCGGGTGGGACGACGTCCCGCACCTCGATCGTGCTCTGCTGCGCCGGGAGCGGCAGCCGGTAGTGGCCAGGATCGTCCAGCAGCGGCTCGCTGTGCTCGTACCGGACGGCCGTCACCAGCGTCCGCGCCTGCTCCTCCCGGTCCACCGCCGCCGTCAGCCGAGGGTCGGCGGGCAATCGCCCGTAGGCGACGGCCACTTCCTCCAGCGCCTGGCCGAACTCGTTGACCCGCAAAGTGATCGCGTGCGTGACCCGAGGATCGTCACGGTCGCGTTCGTAACGGACCGTCAACTGCTCCCGGGGATGCGCGAGGAACACCGCGTGCCGGTTGCGGCCCATCGGCTGGAGCAACCGTACGGTGAAGTTCCGCTCCAGCACCGTGTAGGGCACGGACTCGCGCTCCGACCCGTCGAGCCCGTACACCTCCTGCCGCAGCAGCATGCCCTTCAGCGCGCGGCACGCCTCGCGCTCCTCCTGCGCGGTGAGCCCCTCCGGGAGCACGCTGTCAGGCAGGCCGTCGCGGCCACACCCCTCGTCGTACTCGTGCGCCAGCAGCCGACTCACTCCGCCCAGTCGGACACCGGTGTGGAACCAGCTCCTGGTGTGGACGGGCGCCACCGGGAGGGAGTTCTCCCACTCCCGCTCCCCGTCTCCGTCCCCGTCCCCGTCCCCGGGAGCGTCGAAGTCCTCGGTGTCCCACTGGTCGACGACCGCGAACCCGCGCAACTCCCGTTCCACGGGGTCGAAATACTGGTCGTGGTAGGCGTAGCGCGTGGTCAGCCGGTGCCGGGCCACCAGGTCGATCGACTCGACCCGCTCCACCACCTGCACCGGGAACGGCGCCCGCGTACGCCACGGCCGGCCCGCCGCCTCGTCCTCCAGGTAGAAGGAGGTCGAGGAGCGGTAGTGGATCCGGGTCTCGGCGCCGAGGTTGTTGGTCGTCCGGGTCAGCAGATGCGGCTTGACGCCCATCAGATCCACGTAGCGCACGGACCGGCCCGCGTTCCCCGGCAAGGGAGAGGTCCATACGAGGCAGGCCGTGCCGTTGCCGAACAGGTCGACGACGTCGCAGTCGTCCACGGCCGTGGCCGGGGGCAGCCCGCGCAGCCGGACCTCGCGGCTCAGGCCGTTGCCGGACTGGTTGAAGTACAGGCGCGGCCCGTCCGGGTGGAGGTACACGAGGTCGCTGGTGCCGGTCCCGTCGATGTCGGCCAGCCGCACCCGGTCCGGGGAGAAGCGGTCGTCGCTGTCGAAGCGCGGGCAGTTCTCCAGCAGGTGACGCGCGCCGAAGCGGCCGTACCCGAGATTGGGCCAGTAGCACACCTGCGCGCAGCCGACCCGGACGAGGTCCCGCAGCCCGTCCCCGGTCATGTCCGCCAGCAGCAGTGCCCCCGAGGCGTCGTTGAACACCACGCGCGTGCCCCGCCACTGCGCCGGATCGACCAGCACCCGGTGCTCGCGGCCGAAGCCCGACGTGCCGAGCCCCTCGTGCCAGCCCAGCTCGTCCGGCGCCAGGCTCAGCACGTCGACGAGCCCGTCCCCGGTGACGTCGACCAGCCGCAGCTCCGCGCGCGGGTCATTGACGAGCGGCCCGGTGAAGGGGCGGAAGGGCCGCCAGCCGGCGTGCTCGTCCTGCTCGTACACCCCGGCCTGCGGCCCCGTCAGGTCTACGACGTCCAGGCGGCCGTCCCCGCTGAGATCGAGCAGCTCCGCACCCGAGGCGAGGGTCCGGTTCGGCACCCGGGGTACCGGCTCCAGCTCGCCGAAGTGCGGTGCGTCCGTGAGCGCGCTGAGGTTGCGCAGGTAGTACCAGGCGCCGGGATGCTCGGTCAGCACGCCCGGGATTCCCTCGCCGTGCAGGTCGACCCAGCGCAGCCGGCCCGGGCTGTGGGGGAGCCGGGCCAGCTCACGCGGCTCCACGACCCGCACCTCGTGCTGCACGGCGACCTGGCTGTAGGCCAGCTCCACCGGCGGAAACGCCTTGCGCCGGTACCCGACGTCGGGCCTGCGCCGGAAACGGGCGTGGGTGACGGCTGTCAGCTCCGCGTAGACCGGGCGGGTGGCCTCCTCCGGCGCGGGAGTCGGGGCGTACGACAACTCGGTCGCGGCGACGAGACAGTCCTCACCGACACCGGGTTCCTCGGGGAACGAGTGGAACATCAGCAGCCGGCGGCACAGCCGCTCGGTGCGCAGCTCGAACCCGCCGCGGCGCGAGGAGAACGGATCCGGGCGGGGCGTCCAGCGCCGGTCCGGGTCCGGGCCCGGCCGCTCCTCGTCGTGGCCGCCGTAGTCGAGGACGAGCGTGAAGTGCCAGTGCAGGGCGCGCAGTTCGGCCGTGGACACGGAGGCCGGGCGCTCCCCGGCGTCGTTCAGGAGGGGGACCGCGTTGCCGTAGCGGACGCACCGCAGATAGCGCTGCGCCTGGTCGCTCACGCCGTCGCCGCGGTCGTACTCGTAGGCGATCACATTGCCGCGGTCGTCCCGAGTCTGGCTGATCAGCCAGGAGAAGACGCGCTCGGGCGCCTCGGGGTCGCTGATCCGGGCGTCGGCGTCGGCGCCGTAGACCGTCAGGACGTTGTCCGCGGACCAGGAGCGCCAGTGCACATCGGCGGGGTCGTCGACGCTCGTCCAGCGTTCGATCCGCGCGAAGCTCGCCTCCACCCGGGGGCGATAGCCGCGCACCAGGTGCCTGCCCCGGCGCCGGTCCTGCGTGGTGGGGACGAGGTCCTCGGCGCTGGACAGTACGAACACGTCGGACTCGTGCGCGTCGTCGTAGCGGGGCAGGCCCTTGTCGGTGCGGCGGGTGACGGACGGCAGCCGCAGCGAACAGCCGAACCCGAACGGCCCGTTGCCCTGCCCGCTGTCGTAGCCCAGTGACATCTGCGGCCCGAAGCCGTCCCGGCCGGTGGTCAGCAGAACGGGAACGGCGAACGAGCCCGTGCCGGTCACCGCGTCCGTGCCGAACTTCTCCCCGATCCCGCGCACCGCCCCGCCGGCCGAGGGCAGTTCCGCCCCCGGCAGCGGATCCGGACGGGGCCGGACGGGGCCGGGCTCGGTGTCGTCGCGCTCGGCGCCCGGGAAGGCGGGCGCACCCTGGTCCAGTTCGGTCATCGCCGGTCCCGGTCACCGTCGTCGGCCTCGTAACTGCACAGCAACCATAGCCGCGACACCTCACCGAACTGCGGCGGCACCGTCACACTGCCCAGGTCGGCCTCCCGGCCGCCGTGCACGAGCGTCGGACCGCCCTCCGCACCGAGGTCGGGCAGCACACCGTGGAACAGCTCCGGCCAGTCACGTGAGGCCACGCACTCGACGACCTCGTACTCCTCGGCCCCCCGGCGTCCCGGCGGCCGGAACCGCACGGGGTGGTGCACCGACGGGCGGGCGCACCCGGCCTCGAAGAAGAATTCGACCCGGCCGATGCGCAGTCCCCGGTTGCCCGGCAGGAACGGGAACATCGCACGGGACAGCCGCAGCGGCAGCCGCCGCTCCTCGTCCTCGGCGCCACGGGCGAAGGCGGACCACATCTGCGGCAGGTCCTGCTCGACGTCGAACACGCGGAGTCCGTCGCCGGGCAGCCGCTTGCGCGTCTCCCGCCGGGCCGCGTCCGCCAGGGCTGTGCCGCCCTCCCGCGCGGTGTAGTTCAGATGCAGTACGACGTCGGTCACGCTCGAGAGGTCGAACTGGTTGTCCTCCTGCGGGAGTTCGAGCAGCCATCGGCTGGCCGCGCCCTGGTACTCGAAGTGCAGGTAGCGCTCGTCCTGGAACCGGACCTCGAACATGCCGCTGTCGTTCTGCCCGGTGGAGGTGGCGACCGCCTCCCGGGCCGTGTAGCGGCGTACGGCACGCGGGTCCTCGGGGAGCAGGGCGTAACCTCCGTGGCCGCAACTGTCGTCACAGAAACCGCAGGTGGCCATCCCCGAACAGCAGGGCGCCACCGGAGGCGTCAGCACCGGACTCACCCGTGTCGTACTCGCCAGCAGCGTCAGCCGCGCATGAACGCCCGTGTAGGGCCCGGCCACACACGGCACCGTCAGCGCGACGCTCTTGATCCGGCGCAGGTAGTGTCCCGGATAGTCCCGGTCGAACAGCCACTCCGGCAGCTCGATCTCACACCGCCCCGTGGCCTGTAGCCGCAGGAACTCCACCGGCGCGTGCAGCCGCAGCGAGATGTGCTTGGTCAACTCGTACTCACGCGCGTTGAGATCGAGGTACGCCTGCTCCATCCGCCGCATTCCCAGCCCGAGCCGCTCACCGGCGAGCAGCCCCTCGTGCAATCGGTCCCAGCGTGTCTCGGCGAGAAAGTCCCCTGCGGGAAGGGCGCGTTCCAGCTCGAACGCGTGCCGCGCCTGCACCGCCGCACGCGCGGCCAGCTCGTACGTCTGCCGGTACAGCGCGGCCGTCTCCTGCTGTAGCCACAGGAACAGGGCGTGACCGGTGAGCTTGTCCCGGACGATCTCCTCGGTGATCCGGGCCTGCTCCCAGCGCAGTTGCTGCTCGTCCAGCTCGTGCAGCGCGGCGTCCCGGCGGCGCTCGGCCGCGAGGATCTGCCGCTCGATCTGCTCGATCTCGATGTCGTGGATCTCCACCTGATGCCGCCACTCGGCCGCACGCCGGTCCCAACCGGCCTCGGTCAGCCGCTCCGAGGCGGTGATTCCCGCGATCGACCCGAAGATCCCCGCGATGCGCGAGGCCGCTGAGAAGACCCCGGCGAGCTTGGTGCCGAGCGGGAGCTGGTTGGCGTTCAGCGGGCCCATGCCGGCCACACCGAGCCAGATGTCGGGGATGAAGCCGAGCGCCTGCCCCGTCGCCTCCAGCGGGATCGCCGTACCGTGACTGCCCACGGACTGCTCGGTCAGTGACAGATAGTCGTTCTCGCCCTGGATCAGCCCCTTCTCCACGAGGTCGGCGTAGTAACGGCGATGGGTGAGGGCGATCTGCTTGGTCTTGTGCAGTGCCTGCACCTGCCAGTCCGCGTCCCGCCACTGCAATCGGCGGGTCTGCACCGACAGCGCGTGCAATTGGCGCTCCTGGTCCGCCCGCACCGCCGCGAGGAACTCCGCGTCCCCGCGTTCGAACGCGCCCTGCAGCGCGGTGCCGAGGCCATGCACCTCAGTGGCGAGATCGCGGGCCCGGCTGACCAGGAAGGCGAAACGGTACGGACTCTCCGGCACGCACACGTCGTCGCAGGCGAGTCGCCCGGTGTTCCCGGGGAACGGCCCGTCCGGCGGCCAGAGGGCGGGCAGCCGCTGCGCGTCCAGGCAGGCGCGGATCAGAGACAGTCGGTCCTCGACGCTGTCGTACAGTCCGATCAGCCGCGGGTTGGGCGGCGCCGGATGCGGGACGAGCGCGTCGATCGTCGGCGCCTCGCCGGGTGGCGTCGTGTCCGCGTCGAGCAGCAGCCGCGGCCTGCGGCCCAGGAGCGTCTTCAGCCCGTCGAAGACCACGCGCGCCTGGTTGAGATCCTCCGGACTCCCTCCGGCCCGCAGCAGCGCGTCGCCCCACTCCAGCAGCGTCTCGGCATGGTGCAGCACGATGCTGCGCCGCCGCACGTCCTCCGTCGACGCACGCGTGCTGTCCGTACAGCACCCGCGATGCCCCTGGCTCTCCTCCCGCCCCCGGCAGTGCGTCCAGGAGGCGTCGCCATGCGCCACATCCGCGGCGAGCCGGTACCAGCCGAGCGCCGCACCGGGCTGACAGTGCGCACGCAGCGCCGCCGCCACGGCCGTCGCCGCGGCATACGGCGAGGACGGCACCAGCGGTGCCCCGGGGCTGTGGAACACGAAGTAGGGGTAGGCGGCCAACTGGCCCGGATGCGCGGGACCGGACGGCGGCTTCGGCGCCGGCGGGGGTGCCACGACCTGCGGCAGTACGACGACGTCGTCCGCGGCGATGTCATAGCGGAACCCGGGTGACTGAGCCGAGTGCCCGGGCGGTGCGACGCCGCCGGTGACGACGAGGCGGACCGAGTCTTCCGTCCGCCCGGCGAACCGGAGCGTCGGGCCGGCCGTGCAGCGCAGCGCCTCGCTGCTGTAGCGGACGGGACTGAACTCCCCGTGCCGCACCCGGCACCACGCCAGCCGCAACGCCCGCTTCTCCGGCCACGCCAGCAGGCCGGGCAGCTGGTCGGACTCGTGCCAGAGCCAGCCGGGGTCCTGGTCGACGCGGTCGTGGAGCCGGACGTCGACCAGCCAGAAGTAGTACTCGTCGACGAGCGAGCCGTGCTCGCAGCCGCAGGTCGCACAGCACGACGACGCGGCCGGGGCAGGCAGCAGGCCGATCGTCCCGGGCCCGGCGGTGACCGCGGGGTCCCCGGCGGCGGCGACCCGCAGGAAGCGGGTGCCCAGCCGCACGGGCGCCTCGATCCACCAGGGCAGTTCCACGGCTTCCGCGGGGGGCGCACCGGTCTCGTCGCCGGGCTCACCGCGCTCGTCGCGCGGGACCGCCCCCAGCTCGATCGGACCGTCGTGCGGCGGCTCCCGGTCATCGTCGTCTCCACCCTCAGGCGGTACGTCGCCCCCGTCCCCGGACTGCGCGTGCACCGCCGCCAGCCACGACGGCCGCGCATGCCGCTGAGGCGTGCCCAGCAGATCGAACCCGTGCCGGGCGGGGTCCACCTCGTGCAGCGTGGCAGGGTCGCGCACCTGGAGCAGCGCCAGCCCGGGGTGCTCCGGCGCGGGCGGCTGCGCCCACACATCCAGCCCGCCCGGCTCCGGCCTGGTCAGCGTGGCCCGCCGCAACTGGGCCTCGAAGAACGTGAACGCCTCACTGCGCCGGGCGAGCGCCAACTCGTCGACGTCCACCCAGTTCTCGCGGTAGAACCGCCGCCGCGCGCAGGCCTCCCACACCTGGTAGCGAGCGAACTGCGCATCCCACAGCGCGAGGAACCCGGTAGACGGCGCCCAGCCGGGCTCCCGCCCCAGCCGCGCCCGGCTGACCAGCGTCTGTACAGCGCTGATGGCGTCGTCGACCCGGCTGACCCGTTCGCCCGGTCCGGCCTGGACATCCTGGAGCAGCAGGTCGCCGACATGGCGGACCTCGCGCACCGGGGCGCCGCCGACACCGGTGACCCGGTCGAAGCGGGTGAGGTAGGCGAGCAGGGCGGCGCGGCCGCGCTCGCGCAGACCGTCGTCGAGGGCGCGCAGATCGCCGTGCCGGCGGGGCGGCCCGGCGGACAGGTAGCCGTCGGCGACGAAGGCGGTGAGGTTGGCGTTCCCGCCGGCCGCCGGGTCGTCGGCGGCCCACAGGTCCGGCCGCGCGGTCCGTACGTCCGCGACCAGGAAGCGGCGCAGCACCTTGCGCAGCAGCAGGTCGGCGTGCCAGACACGGATCGGCCAGCGCTCGTCCACGAGATCGTCGCTGACCAGCGCGGGCCCGCCGTCGAACCGGGTGACGAGCGGGGTGCGCAGCAGGTCTACGCCGACATGGCGCAGCAGATCCGCGGGCAGGTCGGGATGGGCCTCGGCGGACTCGTGGAACAACAGCCACAGGGGCCGCTCCGGGGAGCCCGTTGTCTCGGCCCGCGTGGCCGTGTAGTCGAACAGGCGCTCCCAGATGTCGGTCAGTGCCTGCTGGCGGGGGACCGACGGCGCCACCCGCTGGTCCACGGCCGGATCCGGGGGCAGGTAGGGGTCGGCGACCGGGAACAGGTTGGGGTCGAAACCGGCCAGGTGCACCGCGTAGGCGGCACCCTCGTCGCGGTGGGCGGCCCCGGAGAACCGGTCCGGGTGCGTGAGCAGATACCCGATCTCGGACTGTCCGTCGTCCGCCACGGGGGCGGCGGCGATGCCGAGCCGGTGAGCGAGCAGCAGTGCCTTGAACGCCCGCTGGTAGGTGCGCCGCACGTCCCGCAGCGAGCCGGTGTACCGCTCCCGCAGGGCGCGCCGCTCGGCGTCGGTGAGGTCCTTCAGGTCCCGGTCCAGGGGGCCCTGGTCCTGGGTGCGGCGGTAGAGCCGGTGCTGGGGGAGGGCGATCGGGCGGTCATCGGAGTCCGGGCCGCTGTAGGCGAGTTCGAATCCGGTCGTGGCCGGGCGTACGTCGTCGGCCTCGGCGAACTCCGGTGCGGGCTGGAGGAACTCGATCTCCACGTCGTAGGCACCGCGGCGCAGTTCCAGCTCGGACGCGCACTCGGGTGCGCCCGTCTCACCCGGCCAGTGCCGGGCCAGCACCACCCAGACACGCTGTCCCCGGCGCAGCACCACACGCCAGCGCCGGGCCCGCGCGGCCTCAGGGTCGGGGATCTCGCCGTCCTGCCCGGGGACGCCGGCGTAGAAGGTGTACGCGCCACCCGTCTCGACGAGCAGGCTGCCGGTCCACCGGACGGCGAAGCCCTCCGCGGCGCCGAGCGGCTCACCGGTGAGGTCGCTCAGCGCGAACCCGTTGCGGACGCCGGCGAACCGGGCCTGCCCCGCCGTCAGCGTGGCGTCCAGCCCAGGCACCAGGCCGGGCACGGCGACGGCGACCTCGTCGCGGCCGGGACCGAACAGCCGCAGCGCGGAGCTGGGCTGCCGCCACACCAGCGGGCCCCGGCCGGAGGTGGTGACCCGGCGGTACTCGCCCAGCAGGCCGGTGCCGGTGACCGACAGCAGGGCCGCCAGTGCCGCCCCGTTCACACCGTCCCAGGTCACGGCGGGCGCCGTGCCCGCGTCGTTCTCCCACGGGGCGCGCCCCTCGTTCTCGTCGCCGCGCAGCGCCAGCAGCAGCGCCTTGGCGAGCGCTTCGGTCCCGTCGCGGTGCTGCCCCGTCGCGGCCTCGACATGCGCGGCGAGGTGGCCCGCGACGACCCCCGCGCGAGCCACGGCCCCGCGCACCGAGTGGGCGAAGAACGCGAACCGCTCCCGCTCGTCCTCCTCGTGCGTGAGCAGACGCAGCGCGGCCTCGGGGTCCTCGAAGAGGAACGCGAACGGCGACAGGTCGGCCCGTGGTCCGGCCAGCAACTCCCGTACCGCGTGCCGCTCCTCGGGCCGCAGCTGACGGATGCGGGCCAGCTTCGCGGCCACCGCCTCGTCACGCAGCGGCAGCCTCGCGGCCAGCAGGTCGCCGGCGTAGCGGAACGGGCCGTCGGGCGGGGTGTTCCACATCGCCGGCGGCGACCCGGCCAGCGGCGCGCTCCAGCACCGGTCCTCGACCGGTACGACGACGCCGTCGTCCTCCAGCAGAGAGGGGAAGAAGCGCGCCCCGAGCCGGTACAGCGGGTCCGAGCCGGGAGCGCTCGTATAGCCGAACTCGGTGCGCAGAGCAGCGTCGACCCGCGTCCACGACCAGACCTCGTCGGGCTCCTCCGCGGCGAGGAGCCGCTCCCGCAGCCGCCACAGCGAGTCAGCCGTGTCGTCGTCCGGCAGCGACAGCGGATCGTCCCGCGTTTCGTTGGGCGACGGCAGACTGAACGGGTCGTCGCCCTGGGCGTGTTCCTGGACGGTGAACAGGAAAAGCAGCTCGCCCACACCGAGATCACTGGCGTACAGCTTGGCCAGCACCTCGGCGAAGCGCAGCGTGTTGCCCGGCCGCGAGTGCCAACTCGCCTGCGAACCATCACCGGGGTCGAACCCGGCGAGCACCGACAGCGGGTCGAGGTTCTCGGCGAGAATCTCCAGGAACCTCGCCGGACGGGTCCGACAGCGGAAGCGGCGCACCGCGTGCTCGCCGGAGTGCTTGAGCAGCGCGTCGACCGCCCAGTCCCAGTGCGGGTCGCCCGGCCCGGCCCACAGCGCGAGCAGCGGGCTGCGCCCGGTTCCCGGCGGCGTCTCGGGCGAGGGCACGTGGTCGTGCGGCGCGAGGCGCAGGCCGAAGTGGCAGCGCAGGAGCTGCAGCGCGGCCAGCTGCCTGACGAAGTCGGGGTTCGGGGAGCCGTCCGCGGCGAACAGCGTCAACACGGCAGCCACATCGGCCAGTTGGGCGAAGCTGAAAGCAGGCGAGCAGGTGCGGCGCAGGATCCGCCACAGCCGTACGACAACCGCCAGCCGGCGCAGGTCCTTCACGGAGAGGTCGAGCACGTACTCGTCGAGTCGACACGGCTCGCAGTCGGGGAAAGCGGGCTCCTCCTGGGCGCCCTCCCCACCCTGGCGTCCGAACGGCACGACCCCACTGCGCCACAGGTCGAGGAACTCGCACCAGTCCAGCCCGGTCGCGTCGAGGAATCGCGGCAACCGGACCACGAGGTCCGTCCAGGAGCCGCCGTTCTCCACTTTGTCGGCGAACCCGTAGTACTCCCAGACGGGAGTGCCCTTCCTCGCGTTGGTGGTCGGACCAGGCGAGAACAGCAGGGCGTTTTCCTCAGGGCTCAGCCCCAGGAACTCCAGGGCGATGGGCAGCCGCAGCGGATAGCGCCACTGGGCGCGGCGGAACTCGGCGGGCTCGGCGCCGGGGTCGATGACGAACTCGGTGATGTCGCGCTGGAAGGCCCGCATGACCTCGTACCGGCAGGTGCCGAGCGCGTCGAGGTGGCTGCGCCCGATGTCCAGCGGCTGGTGGTAGGGGAGGAGCGGGTGGCTGACGTCGGTGGCGAGGGGCGTGTACGTGGCGCCGGCCGGCAGCGGCACCGCAGGGGTGGAATGCTCGGGCCGGGCCGCGAGGTCCTCGTCGGTGAGGTCGGCCGAGGTGTCGTGGACGGCGCCCTTGCCCGACGCCGGGTCGCCCGCGAGGGCCTCCAGGGACTCGTCGACCAGGTCGACGACCGGGATCGCGGTGCCGAGGTTCGCCGCGGTGGCGCGCAGTTGACCGACGGGCCCTCGGCGGGCCGCGACCAGGTCGCCGAGGGTGGGCGGCGTCGCGTCGCCGTGCGGGGTGCCGTCCGGGTGGTGGCAGTCGGCGTCCAGCGGGAGGGCGAGCAGGGCCTTGAGGTAGGCGACGGGGCCGAGGGCGGACAGATGGTCCGGGGGCCGGCAGTCGACCAGGCATCCGTCGGGGTTGACCGGAACCGGCGTCCGGCCGTCGCCGCCCGGCTCCGGGTCGGGGGCGGGACCACCGGCCTTGTCGCCGAGGGCGTCGGCGAAGTCGACGGCGACGGTGCCGAGCAGGGCGTCCCGCAGGCCCTGCCGGGTCTGGGCGGCCACCTGGCCGGAGCTGGTGAAGCCGCGGGCGTACAGGGCCTCGACGATCGAGAAGCGCACCGGCGCGGGGACGGCGGAGTTGGCCAGCCGCATCAGATCGTCGATCGTCGTGACGGCGGCCGCCAGCCACTCCCGCCCGCGCGGGTCCGCCGCGAACAGGGTGTTCCCGACGTCGTTCAGCGCATCCCGGACGTGCCCGGGATCATTGTTGCTGCCGCCGAAGACGAATTCGGCCCCCGCGCGGGCCTGGTAGGCGGTGACGAAGCGGTTGACCGGATCGCCGTCGGGCACGCGCAACAGCGGCGGCGCGTCCGGGGCGTTGTCGGGGACGTCCTGCACCGCCGAGGCGAGGACGAAGAACTTGCGCACCTCCTGGATGAACGCCTGCAGCCGTTCGTCCAGGGAGCCGGGCCGGGTGAAGTCGGGCAGAGTGGCGGGCCAGGACGCGTCACCGTGGAAGAACTCCTGCCAAGTGGCCGCCGTGATCCGGGAGAGCGCGGGCGCGTCCGCGGGGGCGAGCGTGGCGCGGATCTTCGCCCGCAGCGGGGTGCTGCCGGGCTGGACGACGTACCCACGCGTCAGCGCGGTGAGCACGAGGTCGAGGTGACCGCTCGCGTGCGTCGTGACGATGGCGTCCCAGAAGGCGGTGTCGATGTCCGCCTGCGTCACCGCGAGCCAGCCGGTCACCAGCGCCAGCACATCCCCGGTCGCGGCGATCTCCGGCGGCTTGCCGGAGGTGTCCCCGAGGGCGCGAAGCCGTCGTACGGCCTGGGCGATGGTGACGGCGGGGGCGTCGGCGACGGGCGGCTGTCCGGCGGGGAGCGGCGGCGGGGAGGTCGGCGGCTGCTCCTCGATCACCCCGCTGTCCTTGGCGGCCCTCAGCATCACACGCAGCCGCTCGGTGTCCGCGAGAAGAGCGGACCGGTAGCGCTGCTCGGCGTCGTAGCTGACGGGCAGGCCCGCGCCGAGCGCGTAGAAGTAGCGGGCGGGCACGGCGAACCGGGCGTTCGCGGGCAGGTTCGTCACCAGCGCCCGCGCGGTCGTGTACCGCTCGCCGGTGCCGGTCTGCCCCGGCAGCACGGGGAATGTGAGGGCCGCCCGGGTGGCCTTCGTCGTCCGGTCCTCCGCGTCGACCGCGGTGGTGAGCGCGTAGACGTACGTCGTCAGCCGCTCGGCGTCTGCGTCGCCCTGCGCGTAGTACGACGTCAACTTGGCCTCGAACCGGCCGCGTTCGGCGTCGTCAGCGGTGCTGACCGGGGTGGTGTAGAGCCTGCCCAGGTCGGTCGTGGCGGGTGTCGGCATCGGCCGGAACTTCTGGTTCCAGATGATCTCGCGGGCCACGTGCCGGGCCTGCGGCACGCTGAGACCCGTCAGGGAGACCGGTGCCCCGGGGTCGTGTCCCAGCACCCGGGCCACGGCGTTGAGCAGCCCGTCGTACGCCGGCGGGCTGCCGTCGGCGGGCAGCTCGACGTACGCGTCGGCCGGGTCGATCTGGGTACCGGCCGGGGGCAGGGCGAGGTACAGCGACGTCGGTCCGATGCCGGGGAACACCCCGCGGTCGGCCGGGATCGCACCGGATGCCTCCGGCACGTTCATGAAGATCCGGCGGACGAGGATGACCCCGCCGCCCCGCGACACCTCGACCCGCAGATCCCGCGTGCCGTGCTCCGGCCGGCCCGCGGGCGGATGCGGCGGGGCGATCTCGAAGAGCGCGGTCGCCGCGGCCAGTCGCTCGAACGTGCCCGACACCGGGCTGGTGAGCCGGACGTGCTGGACGATGCCCGTGGCCGGATGCGGTACTTCCGGATGCAGTGGGTCCGGTGGCGCCAGATAACCCGCCGGACTGCCGATCTGCGCCTCGCCCGACGCCGTGGACAGATCGAACACACGGATCGTCAGCCCGTTCAGCGCCGCGGAGAAATCCGAGCCTGAGACCGGGTCCCCCTGGGGGTGCAGTCGAATCACGACGAGCGCCATGTGCACCTCCGACGTCCCGGTGCCGCCGGGAAAATGCAGCTTTGTGAACCCTATTGGCGGTAGGTGGATTCTGGTAGTGCTTTTTCTGACTGATCATCATTTACGCGGCTATTGACTGTTATTGATCTGATTTCACATGTACGCCGAAACGATTTGCTTTCGCTTGCGATGGCGGAGGCGACGAATTCCTCAACGGGTCACCCGCCTGTCGGCCCGGTGCGGGCGGCCGGGGTCAGCGCAGTGCTGACTCGATCGCGGTCAGGTGTTCGGTCACCGGGCCCAGGGTGATCAGCCCGCTGCCCGCGCCCGCCACCTCGGCGGCGGCGGGCGCGAGCTGCGCGTGGGCCTTCGTCAGCAGGCCGGTGTCGCCGGTGGCGATCGCGGCCCGGGCCAGGAGGCACCACATCGCCTCGAACATGAGGTCGCGCGGCGGCGCGGGAACGGTGCGCAGTGCCTCGGCGGCCTCGTCCAGCAGGCCGGACTCCGTCAGCAGTACCGGCCGGACCCAGGGCTCGTAGGGGCCCCAGTCGGAGTCCGCCGTCGCCCGCGGCGGCCCACCGCCGTGCCGGAGCGCGACACACAGCCGGGCCAGCGGCAGCAGCCCGGCCTCCAGCCCCGGCATACCGGACCCGACCAGGGACGCGGCGGCCTCCTCGTAGGCGGCCTCGGCGGCTTCCCGCGTTCCGGTGGAAGCGGTTCTGAGCGCCCGGTACCAGGTGGTGAACACCGACACCAGCGGCAGGTCGTGCCGGGCCGCGAGACCGTCCACCGCGATCGCGTGGCGGTCCGCCGCCGCCAGGTCCCCGAAGGCGCACCGGGCCTGGACGCGGATCAGGTGGCCGAGCACCTCATAGCGGACCAGGCCGTGGGCGGCGGCCAGCGCCACGATCTCCGCGCCGATCGCGTCCCGCCGGCCGGCCAGTCCGGCGCGGCGGAACGACTGCATGAACGTCCCGTTCAGAGCGAAGGCCAGCAGCGAGGGATCACCGAGCCGCCGCGCGATCTCCTCCGCCTGCCCGGCCGCCTGCGACGGGCGGGCCAGGGCACCCGACGGCGGCAGGTCGCGGGGGAGTGTGCCGCGCGACTCCACGGCGATCGTCGCCAGCAGCCGGCAGCGGGCCGCGTCCTGGCCCGCGGGCCCCAGCGAGCGCAGCGTGCGCTCCGCCGCCGCCACCAGCCGGCGCGCCTGCTCGGGGTCGTCGGACCGGGTCCAGATCGCCGGGACGTCGTAGACACCGATCACCCGGGCGGTCAGTTCGGGGTCGCCGAGCTGCTCCGCCGCCGCCACCGCGGCCACCCGGTGCCTGCGGGCCGCTTCGAGCCCGCCGCCGCCCGTCACCGCGAGGTCCCGCATCAGGCCGACGGTGGACTCCAGCCGGGTGCGAGCGCGGCTGCCCAGCGCGCCCTCGTAGGCTGCCGTCGCCCGGGCCCACACCTGGTCGACGGCGGCCGTACCCGCGTCGGGATCCAGCCGGTCGGCCTGGCGCAGGATGTCCTCCTCCAGCCGCCGCAGCCGTGGACCCGGGTCCACCCCCAGGTGCTCGCGGAGCATGGCCCGGGCCCGGCGCAGCACCGACAGCGCGTCCGCCTGCCTGCTCGACCGGTACAGGGCCAGTGCCAGCAGCCGCCAGGCGTCCTCCCGCCAGGGATGGTCGGTCACATGGGCGTCCAGTTCGGGTACGGCCTCCACCGGGCGCCCCAGCGCGACCAGCGCCCCGGCCCGCAGTTCGACCGCGTGCAGCCTCAGCTCCGTCAGCCGGGCGCGCGGCGACCGCAGCCAGCGCTCGTCGCCGAAATCCGCGAACGCGGGTCCCCGCCACCACGCCAACGCCTCGGTCGTCCGCTCCAGGACGCGGGCGGGACCTGCGTCGCCCAGCGCGTTCACCGTCTCCTCGAACCGCCAGGCGTCCACGTCCTCGCGCGCGGCGCGCAGTGCGTACCCGGCGCCCTCGGTGACCAGCAGACGGGAGGGGGTCCTCGGCGGCCGGTCCGGTTCGAGGCCGCGCCGCAGATCGCCCACGAAGGTCCGCAGCGCGCCCACCGCGTTGGCGGGGGGCTCGTCCCACAGGTCGGCCACGAGCCGGGCGACGGGCACGACCTGCCGCCGGGCCACGATCAGCCGGGTCAGCACCGCGCGGTGCCGTGGCCCCTTCAGCGGCAGCGGTGTCCTCTCCTCGTCCCAGGCGCCCACCGCGCCCAGCACGCCGAATTCCACTCGCACCCAGCCGTCCGTCCTCTCACCTGTGCCTTCCGTCAACGTACCGTCCGTCAGAGAGGAGGGCGGGCGGCGGTCGTACCGCGCCCGGACCTCGTGAACACCGCCTCTTCCCCGGAGCAGGTCGCACGGCTCACCGCCGAGCTGCGCGCTCTGACGTTCATCGGCTGCCGACTCTGACGGTCATCAGCTGCCGGCTCTGACGTTCATCGGCTGCTGATTCGCCGCCCGCACGCTTGCGTCATCGGCCGGAGCGCACCAGCGCCGGCGGTCCGGTCCGTCGCAGGGCGGGCCCGGACGATGACGTGAAAGGGCGCGACAGCCATGACTCAGAGCATCCCCGGATTCGACTACCGGCGCGTGGCGGTCGCCGACGGCGTGGAGCTGAACGTCGCCGTCGGCGGCTCCGGCAGCCCCGTCATGCTGCTCCACGGGTTCCCCGAGACCCACCTCATGTGGCGGCACGTGGCCGAGGACCTGGCCGCAGACCACACCGTGATCTGTCCCGACCTGCGCGGCTACGGCGACAGCGACAAGCCCGCGGAGACCGGCCCGGACGTCTACTCAAAGCGGACCATGGCCGCGGACGCCGTCGCCGTCGCCCGGGAGCTGGGGCACGGGCGGTTCGCGCTCGCCGGGCACGACCGCGGCGCCCTGGTGGCCTTCCGGGCGGGCCTGGACCACCCGGCCGCCCTCACCCATCTCGCCTGCCTGGACGTCCTGCCGACGCTCGACATGTGGGAGGCGCTGCACGGGGTGCAGGCGGCGGTGGGCTTCCACCTCTATCTGATGGCGCAGCCGCCCGGTCTGGCCGAGCAGCTGATCCGGAACAGTTCGGACGCGTTCTTCTCCTACTTCCTCGACATCTGGGCCAAGGACCCCGAGGCCGTGCCCCCGGCGGTCCGCCGGGTGTACCTCGACGCGTGCCGGGACGCCGTGCCGTCCATCGTCGCCGACTACCGCGCGTCCGCGGGCATCGACATCGAGCACGACCGCGCCGACCGTGCCGCGGGCCGTAAGCTCACCATGCCGCTCGCCGTCCTCCAGCAGGACTGGGGCGCCGCCCTCGGCTACGAGGCGGCCGCCCTGTGGGGTGCCTGGGCCGATGACCTCGACCACTCGACCGTCTCCTGTGGTCACTTCATGGCGGAGGAGGCGCCCGACACCGTCGCCAAGGCCCTCCGCACCCTGATGGCCCGCTGACCCGCACGAACCGGAGACGTCGCAGGACACGGGGACCGACGCGCCGATGCCGGTCACGCCACGTGCGGCGCGGCTACCCGGACTGCCCCGGCGGCCCCGGCTGCCCGGGCGCTGGGGCGAGCGGCCGGTGGAGGTCGCGGGGGGCCGCGTTACATTTCTGTCCTGTGTCCGGTGAGCGGACGACGGCTCGACGGCGCGTGACCGCGCCGAGCGGGTCCTCGCCGCTCGGTCCCGGAGCCCGAGCCCGGAGGGGGAGCGGTGACCGATCGGCCCGAGTCGGTGCGGCGGATGTGGCCGCTGTACGCCGCCGGGTTCACCACCGCCTTCGGGGCGCACGGCATCGCCGCGAGCCTCGGCGCCGAAGCGGGGGTCTCGCTGCTGGTACTGGGCGGGCTGCTCGCCCTGTACGACGGCGCCGAGGTGCTGCTGAAGCCGGTGTTCGGCACCCTCGCCGACCGGGTCGGCGCCCGTCCGGTCCTGCTCGGCGGGCTGGTGGCCTTCGCCGTCGCGTCCGCGCTGTACGTCGTCGCCGACAGCCCCGGCTGGCTGTGGGCCGCGCGCCTCGGACAGGGAGCCGCCGCCTCCGCGTTCTCGCCGTCGGCCTCCGCCCTGGTCGCCCGGCTCAGCCCGGCCGCCGCCCGCGGTCGCGCGTTCGGCGGTTACGGCTTCTACAAGTCCGTCGGCTACACCCTCGGCCCGTTGCTCGGAGGGGTCCTGGTCCGGGTCGGCGGCCTCCGGCTGCTGTTCGCCGTCCTCGCGGTCCTGGGCGTGGCGGTCGCCGTATGGGCCGCGCTCGCCGTGCCCGTCGTACCGCCGCTGCCCAAGGCCCGGCAGACGCTGCTCGACCTGGCCCGCCGTCTCGCCGACCCGGTGTTCCTGGCCCCCACCGCCGCGCTGGCCGCCGCCACCGCCGCGCTGTCGGTGGGCGTCGGCTTCCTGCCCGTCTCCGGCCGCGCCGCCGGACTGGGCACGGTCGCCACCGGTGCCGCCGTGTCGCTGCTGGCCGCGACCGCCGCACTGGTCCAGCCACGCGCCGGACGGGCCCTGGACGACGGGCGCCTGACCACGCGCACCGGCCTGGCCGCGGGGCTGTCGGCGACCGCCGCCGGCCTGGCCTGCGCGATGCTGCCGGGACTCACCGGCATCCTCGTCGGGGCCGTCCTGATCGGCGCCGGAACGGGGCTGATCACGCCGCTCGGCTTCGCGGCGCTGGCCGGCGGTACGCCCGCGGAACGACTGGGGCAGACCATGGGCGCCGCGGAACTCGGCCGTGAACTCGGCGACGCGGGCGGCCCGCTGCTCGTCGCCGTTGTCGCCTCGCTCGCCACGCTCACCTACGGCTACGGGGTTCTCGCGGCCCTGGTCGGGGCGGGCGCGGTGGTCGCGCTCGGGTGCCGTCGGGCGGCGCCCGCCGCACCGGGAGCCGGGCCGGAGGAGTGAATTCGGGTCAGGCCCGGCGCCGGCGGCGCAGCAGGTGCCGAAGGACGAGGGCGGCGACGAGCACGCCGAGGGCGACGAGCGCGTAGAGCTGGTAGCGGCTGATCTCGTCGTACACGGCGGTGATGTGGGTGCCCGTCACATAGGAGAGGCTCGCCCACAGGCCGACCCACAGCGCCGCGCCGAGGGCGTTGAAGACGAGGAAGCGCCGCCACGGCATCCCGCTGGTGCCCGCGACGATGCCGTTGACCTGGCGCAGCCCTTCCACGAAACGGGCGATCACGACGATCTTGCCGCCGTGGCGGGTGAAGAACTCCTCGGCCTTCCGGAAGCGCTCCGGGGTCAGGAACACGTAGCGTCCCCAGCGGTGCACGAAGGCCCGGCCGCCGGTGTGGCCGATCAGGTAGCCGATGTTGTCGCCGACGACGGCGGCGGCGAACGCGATGACCGCCACGGCCACGATGTTCAGTTGCCCGGCGCCCGCGTAGACGCCCGCGGCGATCAGGATGGTCTCCCCGGGGGCGGGGACTCCGAAGTCCTCCACGAGGACCACGGCACCCACGGCCCAGTAGCCGTAGTGGGTGAGCAGCGGGGCCAGATGAGCCAGCGGGCCCGGAAGCGGCGGCGCCATGCCCCCACCGTACGCGGCCGCCGAGTCCTGCTGCCGGTCGGCGGGGCGGGTCCCGTCGGGCCGTCGGCGGCCCGGCCTCAGCGCGGCAGGTCGGCGGTCTCGGCCGGCTCGGCGGTGGCCGGGGTGTCGCGGATGCCGAGGCGCAGGTGCTCGACGTGGTGGAGGGCCTGCTCCAGGAGTTCGGCGACGTGGTTGTCGTAGAGCCCGTAGATGACCGAGCGGCCCCGCCGCTCGCCGGTGACCAGGCCGAGGTTGCGCAGCAGACGAAGCTGGTGGGAGCAGGCGGACTGTTCCATGCCGACGGCGTCGGCGAGTTCGGTCGCCGCGCACGGCCCCTCCTGGAGGCGGGCCAGGATGCGCAGCCGGGACGGTGTGGCCAGGGCCTGGAGGGTGGCGGCCACGTCGGCGGCGCCCACGGTCTCCAGGCGCTCGCGCGCTGTGGCGGCGGTGGTGTTCTCGGCGTCAGCTCCATGGCCCATGACAGTCATCCTACGGAGACGAACCCATGAACACATGAATGAGTCTTCATGTGGTCATGTACGGTGGGAGGGAGCGGCCCCGGATGCCCGGTGGGCCCTGTTCCGTCCTGCCTCCGTCCGTGAAGGACTTCCGTTCCGATGACCGTCCCCGTGACCTCCACCGTCCCCGGGCCGTCCGCCCCGCAGCCGTCCGAGCCCCGGCCGGCGCCGCCGCGTGACGGCGGTGCGCCCCGTCGCCGTACCCGTGTCCTCGCCCTGTCCGAGGCGCGCTGGGCGCTGGCCGCCACCGTCCTCTTCCTGCTCGCCCTGCCGCTGCAACTGGCGGGCGCTCCGGCGTGGACCTGGGGACCGCTGTACGCGTCGGCGTACGTCACCGGCGGCTGGGAGCCCGGCTGGGAGGGACTGCGGGCGCTGCGGCGGCGGACCCTCGACGTCGACCTGCTGATGGTCGTCGCCGCGCTCGGCGCGGCGGCGATCGGGCAGGTGATGGACGGCGCCCTGCTGATCGTCATCTTCGCCACGTCCGGCGCGCTGGAGGCGCTGGCGACGGCGCGGACGGCCGACTCCGTGCGCGGTCTGCTGGATCTCGCGCCCGCCACCGCCACCCGGGTCGACGCGGACGGAGCCGAGGAGACCGTCGCCGTCGGGGACCTGGCCGTCGGCGACACCCTGCTCGTACGACCCGGGGAACGGGTCGGCGCCGACGGCCGGGTGCTGGACGGGGCGAGCGACGTCGACCAGGCGACCCTCACCGGCGAGCCGATGCCCGTGGTCAAGGAGAAGGGCGACGAGGTCTTCGCCGGCACCCTCAACGGCACCGGAGCACTGCGCGTGCGCGTCGAGCGGGACGCCTCCGACTCGGTGATCGCGCGGATCGTGCGGATGGTGCAGGAGGCGTCGGAGACGAAGGCGCCGACCCAGTTGTTCATCGAGAAGGTCGAACAGCGTTACTCCCTGGGCATGGTCGCGGCGACCCTGGCCGTCTTCCTCGTCCCGCTCGCCTTCGGGGCCGCGCTCACCGGCTCGCTGCTGCGGGCGATGACCTTCATGATCGTGGCCTCGCCCTGTGCGGTCGTGCTGGCGACCATGCCGCCGCTGCTGTCCGCCATCGCCAACTCCGGACGGCACGGGGTGCTGGTCAAGTCGGCCGTCGTGATGGAGCGGCTGGGACAGGTCGACGCGGTGGCCCTCGACAAGACGGGCACCCTGACCGAGGGGGCGCCGACGGTCGGCGAGGTCCGGCCGGTCGGTGGAACCGGCCCGGACGAGGTGCTGGTGCTGGCCGCCGCGGCGGAGCACCCGAGCGAACACCCGCTCGCCCGCGCCGTCGTCGACGCGGCGCGTGAACGCGGACTCGGCCTGCCGGTGGCGGAGAACTTCGGCTCGACGCCCGGCGTCGGCGTGACCGCCACCGTCGACGGGCGCGTCGTCGCGGTCGGCGCACCGGCCAGGCTGCTGAACGGCGCGACGGACGCGGACTCCGCCCGGGCGGCGGTGCTCGCCGCCGGCCTGGAGGACAGCGGGCGGACCGCCGTCCTGGTCAGTGTGGACGGCAGGCCGGTGGGCGTGCTCGGCATCGCCGACCGGCTGCGCCCCGACGCCATTGCCACCGTCGCCGCGCTGACCTCCCTGACCGGCACCGCACCCCTGCTGCTGACCGGCGACAACCCGCGCGCCGCCGCCCGCCTCGCCGACGAGGTCGGCGTCACGGACGTACGGGCCGGCCTGCTGCCCCACCAAAAGGTGCACGCCGTACGTGAGTTGGCGGACGCGGGCCACAAGGTGCTGGTCGTCGGCGACGGTGTCAACGACGCCCCGGCGCTGGCCGCCGCCCACACCGGGATCGCCATGGGCCGGGCGGGTTCCGACCTGGCCCTGGAGACCGCCGACGCGGTGATCGTCCGCGACGAACTCACCACCGTTCCGACGGTGATCGCCCTCTCCCGGCGCGCCCGCGCGCTCGTCGTGCAGAACCTCGTCGTCGCCGGTGTCTTCATCACCGGTCTGGTGATCTGGGACCTCGCCGGCCACCTCCCCCTCCCGCTCGGCGTCGCCGGCCACGAGGGTTCCACCGTCCTCGTCGGCCTCAACGGCCTGCGCCTGCTCCGCGAGACCGCCTGGCGCCGGGCCGCCCGGCCCTGACCGCCGCCGCGGCCGTCACGGCCGGGCGCCGGTCCCGTGCACGCCGTACCGGACGTCGGCCGGGCGCGGCGGTGGCCCGGGGTGGCTCGGGGTGGCCCGGCGGCGGCCGATCGGGCACATTGACATTCCGATCGATCACTCGGAGACTCGATCACATGCCCGAGGTCCTGATGCTCACCAGCGAGCGATGCGTCGACCTCGCCCGGGTTTCCAGCGCCCAGTGTTGATCCTCTGGTCCTCTTCGCCAGTCCACTGTCGCGTGCTGCCGCGTCCGCTCTGACCGCAGGGCCGTGCGTCCGGCTGCCCCGGGTGCCCGACACCGATCTCCGCGCACAGTGCCTGGGACGGCGTCCGCCACCCGCCTTCTGACAGCCGCCACTCCGCCCGCGATCGGAAGCATGATGAATCCGGAATTCCTCTGGTACATCCCCAACACCGTCGAGCCGGGACACCGCGGCGACGACACGACGACCGGCTGGGGCTCCGTCGAGTACTCCACCGACCTCGCCCGCGCGGCCGAGGAACACGGCTGGGGCGGCGCACTCCTGGGCACGGGGTGGGGACGCCCGGACACCTTCACCGTCGCCACCGCGCTGGCCGCCCGGACCACCACCTTCAAGCCCCTGATCGCGATCCGCCCCGGCTACTGGCAGCCGGCCCACTTCGCCAGCGCGGCGGCGACACTCGACCAGCTCAGCCGCGGCCGGGTCCTGGTCAACATCGTCAGCGGACTGGACAACCTCGCCGCGTACGGGGACACCCGCAGCGACCCCGCGCAACGCTACGCCCGCACACGGGAGTTCCTGCATCTCGTACGGCGTCTGTGGACCGAGGAGGACGTCACGTTCGACGGGGAGCACTTCCAGGTCGGCCACTCCACGGTGGCCCCCCGCCCGTACGTGACCGGCACGAGAACGCATCCGACGCTGTACTTCGGCGGCGCGTCCGAGGCCGCCGAGCGGGTGTCGGCGGCGGAGGCGGACGTCCAGCTCTTCTGGGGCGAACCCCTCGACGGGCTCGCCGAACGGATCGACCGGCTCCGGGCGTTGAGCGAGCAGGTGGGACGCAGGCACCGACCGCTCGAGTTCGGGCTGCGGATCACCACGCTGGTGCGCGACACCACCGAGGATGCGTGGCGCGCGGCCGAGGAACGGGTCGCGCGGATGGCGGCGGACGGCGGCCAGGAGCTGACCTGGGCGGGGGACCGCAGGACCGCCGTCGGACAGCGGCGGCTCTTCGACCTCGCCGCGCGGGGCGAGGTGCTCGACACCTGCCTGTACACCGCGCCCGGCAAGGTCGGCGGCGGCGGAGCGGGCACCACCTGGCTGGTCGGCTCCGCCGCCGAGGTGGCCACGGCGCTGGACGACTACCGCAAGCTCGGCATCACCCACTTCGTCCTCTCCGACACCCCCTACAAGCAGGAGATCGGCCGGGTCGGCGACCAACTGCTGCCCCTGCTGCGGTGACCGCCCGGCGGAGCCGCCGGCACCCCGGACGTCATTCACCACGAAGAGAACGGACGAGCAGTGAGCGCGAAGCAGCCCAGAACTCTGAAGACCGTGACCGGAGCCGGTGGCACGTCGGAGACGTACGACCTGGCGATCGACCCGACCCGATCCACCCTGGACACCGCCGTACGGGTGGCGAAGCTCGCGGAGGCCGCGAAGTTCGACGCGCTGTTCACCGCCGACCTGCTCCGGTTCGACGCCCAGGGCGCGATCGGCTCCCAGGAACCGCTGGTGTTCGTCTCGGCGCTGAGCCAGGTGACCTCGCGGATCGGCCTGATCGCGACCGTGTCCAGCACCTTCCACCACCCGTTCAACCTGGCCCGGCTGTTCGGCACCCTCGACCACGTCAGCAACGGGCGGGCCGCCTGGAACCTGGTGACCTCCTCGGTCGGTGAGGAGAACTTCGGCGCCGGGGAACTGCCCAGCCCCGAGGAGCGGTACGCGCGCGCCGCGGAGACGCTGGAGGTGGTCAACGCGCTGTGGGACAGCTGGGAACCCGGCGCGCTGACGGCCGGTGCGGACGGGAGGGCGGTGCTGCACCGCGACCGGGTGCGCCCCGTCCACCACTCCGGCCGGTTCTTCACCGTGACCGGTCCGCTGAACATCCCGCCGCTGCCGCAGCGGCGCCCGGTGCAGATCCAGGCCGGGCAGTCGGAGGCGGGGAGGGCGCTGGGCGCCCGCTTCGCGGAGATCGTGTTCACGTCGCTGCCCACCCTCGACCACGCCCTCGACTTCACCCGCGGGATCCGCGGCCAGGCGCGGAGCCTGGGACGGGCCGACGGACTGCCGCTGATCTTCAGCTCGTTCCACGCCACGTACGGCGCCACCGAAGAAGAGGCGAAGCGGCTCGTGCGGGAGCGGCGGGAGGCGATCGACTTCGAACGCGGCCGCGCCCAGCTGGCAGACATGCTCGGCGGTGGCGTCGACCTGTCCGGACTGCCGCTGGACGCACCGCTGCCGGAGAGCCTGCTGCCCGACGTGGCGTCGGTGAACCGCCGGCGCGGCCGGGTCGACATCTTCGCCGGCTACGCACGGCAGGGCCACACGCTGCGGGAGCTCATCGTCGCGGCGCAGGACACCGGGCACTGGGCCGCCGCGGGAACACCCGAACAGCTCGCCGACGCCGTCGAGGAACGCTTCCGCGCGGGCGTCCTGGACGTGATCTCGCTGAGCGGTCTCGCGGACCCCCGCCAGCACGACTTCGTCGTCAACGGCCTCCTGCACGAGCTGCGCAAACGGAAGATCGTCGCCGCCGACTACACCGGCACCACGCTCCGCGAGAACCTCGGACTCGAACTGCCGCCCCGCGGTGGCCGCCACGCTGAGCCCGGTCACGACGAGGGCCGCCTGAGCGTCGATGTCAGTGGCGGCCACTAGTTTGAGATCACTGGAGATCGGCCGCACCGGCCGGCCAGGCCTTGGGGAGGGGTGTGCGGTGTCCGCTGCGCAGGCACGACAGTCGGGGAACACGACGTATCTGGAGCTGTCCCAGGAGAGCGGCGGTGCCCACAAGTTCTACGAGGTGACCGTCGACGGGACCACGGTCTCCGTGCGGTACGGACGGATCGGTGTGGACGGGCAGCGCCAGACCTCCTCCTTCGCGTCCGTCGACAAGGCGCAGGCAGCGGCGGCGAAGAAGATAGCCGAGAAGGTGCGGAAGGGGTACGCGCCGGCGGTCCGGGGGCAGCGCGCGGCCCGGCCGGTGACCCGCCGTCAGGTGGCGTCCGCCCCGTCCACGGCGCGGGCCACCGCCCCCGTGCTGTGGCGGTTCCGTACGGGCGCCTCCGCATTCGGCATCCATGTGGACGAGGACCGCTGCTGGGTCGGCAACCAGCAGGGCAGCGTCTACACCCTGGGCCACGACGGCGAGGTGCTGGCCCACTACTCCCTGCCCGACGGTGTGAAGTGCCTGGTGGCGGACGACTTCTGGATCTACGCGGGCTGCGACGACGGCCGGGTCTACGACCTCTCGGCGAAGGTGCCGTTCGCCGCCTACGAGATCGCGGCCGAGGTGGACATCTTCTGGCTGGACATCCACGCGGGCGTGCTGAACGTCTCCGACCGCAACGGCGGCCTGACGGTCATCGACCACGAGGACGAGCTCCAGTGGTCACGCAACTCGTCGGGAGAACAGGGATGGATGGTGCGGGCCGACGAGAGCACCGTGTACCACGGCCACAGCGACGGTGTGACGGCTTACGCGGCCGACGGCACCAGCCAGCTCTGGCACACCACGACCAACGGCAACGTCCTCTTCGGATGGCAGGAGGAGAACGCGGTCTACGCCGGGACGGGGCGGCGGGTCGTCCAGCGGCTCGCCAAGTCCTCCGGGGCCGTCGAGGCCTCCTACCGGTGCGACGCCGCGGTGTACTCCTGCGCCACGTCCCCCGGCGGCCGTTACGTCTTCGCGGGTGACTCCGCCTCCTCCGTCTACTGCTTCACCGCGGACGGCACCCGGCTGTGGAAGCTCGGCACCGGCGGCGGCTCGGCACTGTCCATGCAGTACCACGACGAACGGCTCTACCTCGTCTCCACCGACGGCTCGCTCGCCTGCGTCGACGCGAGCGAGGCCGCGATCACCGCCGCCCAGTCGGGCACCGTCCCGGTCGCCGCGGACATCAAGCTGGCGGCCGCCCTGCCGACGTACGCACCACTGACCACGGCCGCCTCCGTCGCCACGGTCAGCGCCGTGCCCGCGGCGGGCGGCGGAGTCGTCGTGGAGTGCTTCGAACAGGGCGGCCGCGTGCGGGTGCGGGTGGTCTCCGAGGGCTACGAGCCGGGCTGGAACGTCCAGTTCCCGCGCGCGATACGCCAGCCCGGCGCACGCTACGTGGTGGACGCGCTGCACTCCTCGTCGGGCGGTTTCTACCGGGTGCGCGGGGAAATAAAGCGCCTGGTGTGACCGGGGTTCGTCTAGGGTGGCGCGGTGATGCCTCAGGTGATCGTCCTCAACGGTGGTTCCAGCTCCGGGAAGTCCGGGATCGTCCGGTGCCTTCAGGCGGTCCTGCCGGACCCCTGGCTGGCCCTCGGGACGGACACGCTGGTCGAGGCGATGCCGGCCGCCATGCAGGCGTCGGACGACGGCATCGAGTTCGCTCCGGACGGACAGGTGGTCGTCGGCCCGGAGTTCCGGACCCTGGAGGCGGCCTGGATCGAGGGGGTCGCCGCGATGGCCCGCGCGGGCGCCCGTGTCCTCGTCGACGAGGTCTTCCTCGGCGGGGCGTACTCGCAGCAGCGCTGGCTGAAGGCCCTGGACGGGCTGCCGGTGCTGTGGGTCGGTGTCAGGTGCGAGGCCGCGGTGGCCGCGGGCCGTGAGGTCGCGCGGGGTGACCGGACCATCGGGATGGCCGCGTCCCAGGCGGAGTCGGTCCACCAGGGCGTGACGTACGACCTGGAGATCGACACCACGCACACCGAGTCGATGGAGTGCGCGCGGGCCGTCGCCGCACACGTCGGCTGATCAACGGCCCGTCGGCACCCCGCCGTTCGGGCCAGTTACTTCCGTTCCAGCGCGGCCAGGCGCAGTTCGAGCTGGTCGACCCGGTGCCGTAGCAGGGTCACCTGGGCCTCCAGGCTGACGTCCCGTTCCGCTCGGCGCTGGATGCGCGGTGACGCGGCGGCGCGCTCGATCACCGCCTCCAACTGAACCAGACGTTGCGGCCCGTTGGGGCCGTCCACCAGCCGGGACCTGATCTCGCCGTTGCGGTACCAGGACCGCAGGGCCGAGCGCGAGACACCGGTCTCGGCCTCCGCCCTGGCCAGGGTGACCCAGGGAGTCTCGTCCAGCTGCTCGAACAGCTCCAGCTCGTTCTGCCAGCGCGAGAGCCGGTCCTCCCAGTCCGACGGTGTCTCCATCACACCCTCCCTTCATCACGGTGACCCTATCAATACCACTGTATTGACAGGGTTGAGACCATGGAGACATGACTTTCGAGAAGTTCACGGTGAAAGCGCGTCAGGTGGTCGTCACGGCCCAGGAGCAGGCGAGGCTGCTCAAGCACACGCACATCGGCACCGAGCACATCCTGCTGGGACTGCTCGAGGTGCCGGACGGCACGGCGGCGAAGGTCCTGCACCAGCTCGGGTACGACAAGGACACGGCCCGGGCCGACATCGCCGCGCTGGTGGAGCCCGGCACACAGGAGCTGAGCGGTCACATCCCGTTCGCGCCGCGGGCGAAGAAGACGCTCGAACTCGCCCTGCGCGAGGCGCAGCAGCTGCACCATCGCGACATCGGCACGGAACACATCCTGCTCGCCCTGGTCAGAGAGGGCGAGGGGGCCGGCGCGCAGGTGCTCGCCGAACGGATCAAGCCGGTCGGCAGGATCCGTGCCGCGGTCCTGGCCTCGCTGGAGGGCACGCAGGACGCGGGGGGCGGCCCGTGGCCGGCCGGCACCCCCGCCACCGAGGACACCGTCTCCACGGCGAGCGCGCTGGCCGGGGGCGCGCCGGTCGGCAGCCACCACCTGCTGGAGGCGATGCTGCGGGCGGAGAACAGCATGGCGGCCAGGGTGCTGCGGGAACTCGGGGTCGACGCGGACACGGTCGCCGCCAAGATCGACGAACTGGACCCGGAGACGACCACGGACGCGAACCCGGAGGAGGCCGCCGCGCGCCGGATGGAGATCCGGCTGGTCGGCGAGGAGGTGCACCTGGTCCTGCGGGACCCGGCGACGGTCGCGGCCGCCAGGAAGGTCACCGAACTGTCCGACGGCCCGATCCGGGGGACCGGACCGGTCGCCGGCCTGTTCGTGCCGCTCTGGCGATCCGTCAACCAGCTGCTGGCGGAGCTCCAGCGGGTCCTGGAACCGGAGCCGGAGGGTGCGGACGGTCCCGCCGAGAGCAAGGTGGTCAGGGCCGTGCGCTCGGTGCTCGCACCCCGGCTCCGCCGGTGAACCGGCGCCCACCGCCTGCCGTCTGACACCCTCACCGGTGACCGGTCACCGATGACCGGTCACCGGTCACCGCAGCCCCGGAACCGTCGTACCGGTGCTGCCGCCGCGTCACCGGAGTTGGTGGCCGCCCCGGTGACGGCCCGCGCGAAGACCCGCCGCACGTTCGTGTCCAGCACGGCGTGCCGCTGCCCGTACGCGAACGACGCCACCGCCGCGGCCGTGTACTCGCCGATCCCGGGCGTCCACGCGATCACGCGCACGCCGGCGGCTGAGGCGTCCGTCCGCGCCGGCGGTGGCCCTGGGTACACCCCGCGTGCGGCGGGGCGCCTCATTCTCACGTGGCGCCGGGTCGGGTTGGATGTCGTGGGTCGGCAACAACCCACACGGGGGGATACGAACATGAGCATGCAGTTACCGAAGAAGGCCGGAGCCGTCGTACTGACCGCCGCGTTGCTCGCGCTCGCCTCGCCCATGGCCGCGTCCGCCGCGTCCGCAGCGGCCGGCGGGCACCCGGCGGCGCGGCACTCCCACCGCTACGGCGAGGACACGCTGCGGCGGGACTTGGCGAACGTACGGCAGGCCGGGGGAGGTGACGTGAACGTGCTGGCCAGGGTCGACGGGACGGGCGGCGGGCCGCTCATGGCACGCATCGGCACCCGGACGGCCGGCTCCGCCGCCCCGATCCCGTGGCACGCCCGCTTCCGGGCGGCCAGCACCACGAAGACGTTCACGGCGACCGTCGTCCTGCAACTCGTGGCGGAGAGAGGGCTGTCGCTGGATGACACCGTCGAGCACTGGCTTCCGGGGGTCGTCGCGGGCAACGGCAACGACGGCAGCCGGATCACCGTGCGCGACCTGCTCCGCCAGACCAGCGGGCTGTACGACTACGTCGACGACCCGGAGATCCAGGACCGGCTGATCAACCACTTCGACGAGAACCGTCACGACACCACGCCCGCGGCCGACCTGGTCGCGGTGGCGATGAGGCACCGGCCGCTGTTCGTGCCCGAGCGGGGCGGGGCCACGCGCTGGGCGTACTCCAACACCAACTACCTGCTGGCCGGGATGATCGCCGAGAAGGCCGGCGGCGCGAGCTGGGCGGACCTGGTGGAGCGGCGGGTGATCGACAGGCTGGGCCTGCGGGACACCTCCGTCCCCGGGCTCGACCCGCACCTGCCCGACCCGCACGTGGACGCGTACCTGACCCTCGCCGACGGCAGCCGTCTCGACGTCACCGACCACAGCTTCCAGCACACCGCGGACTCCGGCGTGGTGAGCACCACCGGCGACCTGAACACCTTCTTCCGCGCCCTGGCCGGCGGCCGGCTGCTGCCCGCCGCGCAGTGGCGCGAGATGCGGCGGACCGTCGAGCGGACCGACGACCCGGAGGACGTGGCCGAGATGCCGGAGGGCACGTACGGTCTCGGGCTGCGCGAGATCCCGCTCTCCTGCGGCGGTCACTACTACACCCACGAGGGCGACGGGGTGGGTGTCAACACCCGTCCCGCGGTGAGCGCGGACGGCAGGCGCGCGGTGACCGTCTCCATCACGACGACCACCGCGCCGCCGGACCTGGCCACCCTCAACCGCGCCACGGGCACCCTCATCGACCACGCCCTGTGCGCCGCGGACGCCGGGGACCTCCCGAAGGGGTAGCCGGCCCGCACCGGCGTCCGGTCACCCGGGCGCACAGCGCGCGGGCGCCGCGTACGAGGACGGTGGCGGCGCCGCTCACCCAGGCCGTGCCGCCGGCGCCGGCGGCGGCCCCGAAGGCCGCGGCCGGGCTGCCGGTGTGGCCACGGTGACCGGCTGCGTCACGGTGAAGACGCTCCCCGCCGACACCCGGGACGACCGCGGGCCCGGGCAGGAGGTCAGCCCGGGCCCGCAGTCGTCCCGTCCGCCGCCGGCTCTAGTGCGCCGGTTCGACCGAGGTGTCCGGTGTGGTGGGCTCCGGTGCGGTCACCGTGTCGGCCGCGGCCCTGGGCGCGCCGATGCGGGCCGGCAGCCAGAGCAGCGCCACCACCGCGGCCACGACGAGGGCTGCCGCGCCCACGCCGAAGCTGACGTGCATCGCCGACAGGTACGCGTCCTGTGCCTTGGCCAGCAGACCGGGCAGCTGCTGCCGGGTCGCCGCCGGCAGCGTGCCGGCGCTCTCGAGGCCGCGTACCGCCGCCGCGGTGCCGCCCAGGGACTCCGAGGCCGCGTCCCGTACGTTCGCCGGGAGCACGTCGACCGCCGGACCCAGGGCGTCGCGGTACCGCACGGACAGCACCGAACCGAGGACGGCCACGCCGAGCGCGGCTCCGACCTGGCGCAGCGTGTTGTTGACGCCCGCGCCGATGGCGGCCTGGTCGGGGCGGACCACGGCCATCGTGGTGGTGGTCGTGGTCCCCATCACCAGGCCGAGGCCGAGGCCGGAGACGCCCAGCAGGATCTCGTACCACCACATCGCCGTGTCGGCGCCGATGTCCGCCTGGCCGGCGAAGGAGAGGGCGAGCAGGACGAGGCCCGCGGTCACCACCGCCTTCGGGCCGAACCGTTGGGCCATCGGGTTGCTCAGGACGCCCGAGATCACCGCTCCCACGGCCACCGGGAGCAGGATGACGCCCAGTCCGAGGGGGGTGTGGCCGCGGATGGCCTGGACGTAGAAGACCATCAGGAAGGTGCCGCCGGTCAGGGCGAAGAAGGACAGGGCGAGACTCGCGGTGCCCGCGGCGAACGACTTGTTCCGGAACAGCTTGACGTCCAGCGCCGGTGCGCGGGTCCGGCTCTCGAACACGACGAGCACGGCCAGCAGGAGCACTCCGCCGGCCAGCGTGCCGAGGACGTCGGCGCGGGTCCAGTCGTTGGTCTCGCCGCCGCGGATCACGCCGTAGACGAGTGCGCCGATGCCCGCCACGGACAGCAGGACGCCGACGAGGTCGATGCGCGGCCGGTTCGCGGCCCGGGACTCGGCGAGGACCAGCAGCAGGAGGACCGCGCAGACGGCGGCGATGGGCACGTTGATGAGGAAGACGGAGCCCCACCAGAAGTGTTCGAGCAGGAAGCCGCCGGCGATCGGGCCGAACGCGATGGACGTGCCGCCCAGCGCCGACCAGATGCCGATCGCCTTGCCGCGCTCCTCGGGGGCGTAGATGTCGTTGATCACCGCGAGCGTGGCGGGCGGTACGACCGAGCCCGCGACCCCCATCACCCCGCGCCAGAGGATGAGTTCCTGCGCGGAGTCGGCGAAGCCGGCCAGCGCGGAGGCCACGGCGAAGGCGACCAGCCCGATCACCAGGACGCGGCGGCGGCCGAAGGCGTCCGCGAGGATGCCCGAGGAGAACATGAGGGCCGCGTAGAACAGGATGTAGGAGTCCAGGGCCCACTGGAGTTCGGCGTTGGTCGCGCCGATGTCCTCCTGGATCGTCTGGAGGGCGACGTTCAGGATGGTGTTGTCCATCATCACCATCAGGAAACAGCAGCCTAAGACCGTCATGATCAGCCCACGGCGGGGTACCGGCCCGCCTGCGGTCAGTGCCGCGTTCATGCACACCTCCTGTCGGAGGGGCGTGGTGCACCCGGTCGGCGCCGCCCCTGAATCTACTACGGGAGCATAGTAGATAGCGGTCGCAGTACGGCCTGACGCGGGTGAAGGCGAGGTGAAAGAAAGGCCGTTGGTGCCCTCGTGGCGGGCAGGCGGGCAGGCGGGCAGGCGGGCAGGCGGGCAGGCGGGCTGGCGGGCAGGCGGGCAGGCGGGCTGGCCGGCGTGCGGTCGGGCGGGCGACCGGCTCGTTCAGCGGCCGGGGCCCTCCTGCATGAGTTTGTCGAAACGCTCGCGCAGGTCGGGGGCGCTGAGGATCTCGTCGAGGAAGTGACCCACCGCGCTCACCCCGAAGTCGCGGATGACCTCACGGACGGCCATCGCCGCCTCGTCCGTGACGACCGGTGAGTACGCGTACCCCCGGCCCGCCTTGGCGCGGTCGGCGGCCCCCTTCTCGGCGAGACGGCTCAGCACGGTCATGACGGTGGTGTACGCCAGCGGGGTCGCGCGGCCGGAGTTGAGCGCACCGAGCACCTCCCGGACGGTCATCGGTCCGGGAGCCTGCCACAGCACCTCCATGATCTCGTTCTCCAGCGGGCCGAAGACGAGGCAGTCCTGGGAGGGGCGGGAACGGTCGGCTGCCATTCCCCCAATCTACGACACCGCCCGCCCGGGGCACCCGAAGGTCCCGGGACAACTGCCGTGGCCTGCGGTGTCGTCGGAGCTGGCATGGGGTGCCACGGCGGCCGGCCGCCCCCATGACAGGACATGATTCTTTCGGGCCCCCTTCCTTTCCCTTTTGCCGCCCTGTCGGTATGCCCTTCGCGGCCTTCCGTGATTCCTACGATGCATTCGACGCCGACGCGGTGAACCACCGTCGGGCATTGCCTCCGGGAGAGAGATCCATGGCTGTTTTCGAGTCGACCGAAGTCGCCGAGCGGGTATTCGGCACCCTCTTCGAAATCCTGCTCAAGGACGAGCAGTTCACGTCGCAGCTCCGTGCCGGGGACATGTCCGTCCTGCTGACCCAGACCAACCCCGACTGCGTCCTGCACGTGTCCGCGGACGCACTGACGATCGGTGCGGACGCCCCCGAACAGGCCACGATCCGGATCAAGATGTCCAGCGACACCGCCCACCAGCTCTGGCTCGGCAAGCTCATGATGCCGACCGCCATAGCCACCGGACGTGTGCGGATCCGCGGCAAGGTGGCCCGGGTGCTGGAGCTGGTCCCCATCCTGCGCCCGGCCTTCGACCGCTACCCGGAACTGGCCGAGAAAGAGGGACTTCCCCTCTGAGCACCCCCGGCATGGGCGACCACCCGCCGCCGGCCCGCACGACCGTCCCCTCGCCGGCCCGCGCGACCGCGCCCCCGCGCCCCCCTGATGACGTGCCGGCGCAGGACCGCGGTGCCGGTCCTCCCGAACCGCCGTCGGGCCGGCGGGCCGTGAAAGCCGGCGTTTCGGTATTTCCCTGGTACGTACCCCCGGGTATTTCCTTTCGGGTCCCGGATTCTCGGAGTTTCGGAGAGACATGACGAACCACGACGCGATCGACCTCAATTTCGACGCCCTTCCCGGGGAGGTGGAGAAACTCCGCCTCCAGGTAAGGGAATTCGCCCGCGAGGTCGTCGCGCCCCGCGTGACCGGCCTCGACGCGGCCCCCGCCGACGACTTCGACTGGGAGATGGTGGCCCAGGGCCACGCCCTCGGCCTCACCCGCGTCGCCGTGCCCAAGGACTACGGCGGCCTCGGTCTCGGCATGATCGGCTGCGCCGTCGCCCTGGAGGAGGTGGCGTCCGTCTGCGCCGGCACCGCCCTGGTCTTCGGCGCCGCCATGCTCGGCCAGTGCCCCGTGCTGCTCTCCGGCGACCCGCGGCTCCAGGCCCGCTTCCTGCCCATGTTCTCGGGGGACTCGCCGGTCCTCGCCTGCAACGCGGTCACCGAGGAGGAGGCCGGCTGCGACCTGATCATCCCGGCCAACGCCGTCCACGCCCGGGACGTGATGACCGCCCGCCGTGACGGTGACCACTACGTCCTCAACGGCAGGAAGCGCTTCATCACCAACGCCCAGGTCGCCGCGTTCGCCTCGGTGTTCGCCAACATGGAGGGTGCGCCCGGCGCCACCGGCCTGACCTCGTTCATGGTGCCGCTCGACCTGCCCGGCGTGGTCCGCGGACCGGTCGCCGACAAGATGGGCTACCGGCTCTGCCTGGGCAGCGAACTGGAGTTCCACGACGTCCGGATCCCCGCCGAGAACATGATCGGCGAGGAGGGCGACGGCATGGCCATCAACATGGCGCAGAGCAACATGGCGCGTGCCTCCGTCGCCGGCATCTCCGTCGGTGTCGCCCGGGGCGCCTTCGAACAGGCCCTGGAGTGGTGCGACACCCGGGTCCAGGGCGGACGGCCGCTGCGTGAGCACCAGTTCACCGCCGCCAAGCTCGCCGAGATGGCCGCGAAGATCGACGCGGCCCGGCTGCTGTACCTGAAGGCCGCGCACAAGGTGGACAACGAGCTGCCCGCCCCGCAGTACGAGCCCGCCACCGCCAAGCTCTTCGCCGACCGGGTCGCCATCGACGTCGCCGACCTGGCCATGTCGCTCACCGGCGCCCGCGGTTACGTGAAGTCCTTCGGCATGGAGAAGCGGCTGCGCGACGCCTACGGGGCACGCATCTACGAGGGCACCCCCGAAGTGCTCGCCCTCGCCGTCACCGAGAGCCTCTACGACCGGGACCGGACATGACGGACCTGGTGCCGGAACTGGAGCGGGTACGCACGCTGGACCAGGCGCAGGCGCAGGCGCAGGCACGGGAACGGTACGTCGCGGACATCTGCCGGCTGCACTCCTCCCTGGACTTCCGGGCGCTGCCCGACCACATCGTGGGCGAACCGCTGCACTACGCCCACGACCCGGCCGACGAACTGGTGACCCTCAGCGTCCAGGACGACCAGCTCCCGCTGCGCTACCTCAACGGGATCATGGGCTTCCGGCTCGTCCAGTACCTGCGGCTGGGCTGGATGTCCCCCCGTCTCATGTACGAGCGCGCGGTGTTCCGGGAGACCGTCCGGCACCCGGAGGGCGTGCAGAACATCCACACCGTCAGCCTCTGCACCCGTACCGGCCGGATCGACGGCTACATCAGCCTGGGCTGCTCCCAGGACCCGGTCTCCCTGCCGCTGGACGACCCGGACCGCCGCCGGTTCGCCACCGAGGAGGCGCACGGCATCGACCTGCTCGGCCAGTTCGCCGCCGACGGGGTGGGCACCCACCAGGCGTTCGAGATCAAGCGGTTCCTGCGCAACCTCGACCTGCCGGCCGAGCCCCGCACCGAACGGGTCTCCTGGCGGCTGCTGGCGAGCCTCGGCAGGGTCGTCGCCGCCGCGGAGGCCTCGAACCGGATGCGGGTCCTGCTCGGGGACGCCAAGGAGAAGGTGGCCGTCCGGCACTTCCGGCTGATGGGCTTCCCCCTCCAGATCGCCCGGGGCACCTCGCCCCGGCTCCCCGAGACGGACCTCATGTCCCCCATCTACCAACAGGACGTCAACGCGGTCCCGTTCGTGGCACAAGTCCACGACGACCTGGACGACTACGTGGACCTCGTCGAGGAGTACCTGGCCGGCGGCCCGGACGCGCCGACCCTCGCGAAGCTGGTGGCCACGATGTCCCGCCGGGCCGGAGCACGCCGAGTGAAGGAGGCGTCGTAGATGAGCGGTCCGCGGACCGGGGAACCGGGCCTGCCCGGAGGGCTCCCCGAGGCGAAGGACTTCTACGCCGAACTGACCACCCGCAACCGGGGGGTGGTCGGCCCGGCCGAGCAGGCGGCGCTGCGCGGGTCGACCGTGCTCGTGGCCGGCTGCGGGTCCATCGGCGGCGCCGCCGTCGAGCCGCTCGCCCGGCTGGGGGTGCTCTCCTTCGTCCTGGCCGACCCGGGCACGTACGAGGTGAACAACCTCAACCGGCAGAGCGCGGCGGTCACCGACGTCGACCGCAACAAGGCCGCGGTCGCAGGTGAACGGGTGGCCGCCATCAACCCGTACGCCACGGTCAGGGTCTTCCCGGAGGGCGTCACCGAGGACACCGCGAAGGCGCTGGTCGAGGAGTGCGACGTCATCGTGGACGGCGTCGACGTCACGACCATGGACGGCTGGCGGGCCAAGCACCTGCTCCACCGGCTCGCCGTGCGACGGCGGCTGCCGCTGGTCACCGGCTGGGACATCGCCGGCGCACAGTACGTGCGCTGCTACGACTACCGGCACGTCACCGAGCCGTTCGACGGCGCCATCGCCGAGGCCGACCTGGACCGGCTGACCTCCTGGCAGCTGCTGCTGCGGGCGGTGCCGCTGCGCTACGTGCCGGTGGAGATGCTCACCGAGGTCAGGGCCAACCTGGGGCGGCCGGACTACAGCTTCCCGCAGGTCACCTACGTCGCCATGATGTTCGGCGCGCTCACCTCCCACATGGTGGTGAAGCTGCTCTCCGGGGCGAGCGTGCGCCCGGAGGTCTACGTCGACGTGCACCAGCAGGTCCGCCCGCCCCGGCAGCAGCTGCTCACCCGGGCGCGCCGGATCGCCGCGCTGGCCGCCCTGACACCGGGGCTGCTCAGACTGGCGCGCGGCGGCAAGGGGGCCTGACGGGATGTCCGACCTCCACGAGATGACGGCGCTCGCCCAGGCGGGCGCCGTCGCCCGGGGCGAGCTGTCGCCCGTCGAACTGACCGACCACTACCTGCACCGGATCGCCGAACTGGACGGTGAGCTCGGCGCCTTCCTCACCGTCACCCCGGAACTCGCCAGGGCGGCGGCGCGGCAGGCCGAGCAGGAGGCCGTGACCGCCCGCCGGGACGGCACCCGGCTGGGTGTGCTGCACGGGGTGCCGGTGCCGGTCAAGGACCTCGTCCAGGTCGAGGGGGTGCGCTGCACCTGGGGCTCGGCGGCGTTCGCGGACCACGTCAGCGACGCCGACGACCATGTGGTCACCCGGCTGCGGCAGGCCGGCACGGTCCTGCTGGGCAAGACCAACACCGCCGAGTTCGGGCTGCCCTGCTACACGGAGAACCGGCTCGGACCGCCCACCCGCAACCCGCTGGCGCCCGAGCGGTCGCCCGGCGGGTCCAGCGGCGGCGCGGCGGCGGCCGTGGCGGCGGGCCTCGCCCCGCTCGCGCACGGCACCGACGCCGGCGGTTCGGTCCGCATCCCCGCCTCCGCCTGCGGCCTGGTGGGCCTGAAGCCCAGCAGGGGCCGGATCAGCAACGGCCCGCTGCGCCCCGACGTCACCGGACTGTCCACCCACGGTGCCCTGGCCCGTACGGTGGCCGACGCGGCGGCGCTGGTCGACGTGATGGCCGGGTGGATGCCCGGCGACGTCTACACCGCACCCCCGCACCCCGGCGGTCTGACGCTCCTCGAACACGCCCGCCGGGACCCCCGGCCGGTGCGGGTGGTGGTCCTGCGGGATCCGATGGTGCCCGGCGCGGTGCTGCACCCCGACTGTGCGGCCGCCCTCGACAGCGCCGCGGCGGCCCTGGAAGCGCTGGGCCACGAGGTGACGGCCGTGGAGATGCCCCCGGACGGCGATCTCGTGGCCGCGTTCACCCGGGTCTGGTCGGTGGAGGCCGCGTCGTACGAGGTGGAACCCGGACGGGAGGGCGAGCTGATGCCCTTCACGGCCTGGCTCAGACGGGTCGCGGACGGGGTGACGGCGCGGGAGTACGCCGCGGCGCTGGCCACCTTCCGGGGGCTCGGGCAGCTGCTCACCGACCTGCTCTTCGCCTCGTACGACGTGATCCTCTCCCCGGCGCTCGCCGAACCGCCCGTCCTCATAGGGGAGTTGCGCGACGACGCCGATCCGGCGGCCGAGTTCGCCCGGATGACCGCCTTCATGCCGTACACCACGGTTCACAACCTCACCGGCCTGCCCTCGATCACGGTTCCGCTGGCCCGCGACGCGGCCGGCCTGCCGATCGGCGTGCTGCTGGGCGCCCGGTACGCGGACGAGGCGCTCCTGGTCTCGCTGGCCGCCCAGCTCCACCGCCCCCGCGCGACGTCCACGAGCACCTGACGTCGCCCTCGGACCGGCCGGCGCCGCCCACCGGCGGCCGTGGGCCGGCACGGCCGACCGGGCGTCCCACGAGAACGCCCACGGCCCCGGCCGCCCGGCCCGCCCATCAGGCGAGCCGGGCGGCCGCCCCCGGTACGGCGGTTCGGACGCGGTTCAGATGATGCCCGTCCTGATCGCGTAGGCCACGGCGTGCGTCCGGTTCCGGACCTTCCAGCGCCGCATGACGTCCTGTATCACCCCTTTGACGGTACGCTCCGAGTAGCTCATGGCCCGGGCGATCTCGACGCTGTTCATCCCCTCGGCCAGCATGCGGAGCACCTCCATCTCCCGGGCGGACATCCCCGTCTCGGCAGAAAACGTTGTCACGCTCCGTCGCCGTTTCAGCTGCCCCAGTTCGAGGATCAGGTGGCTCACGAGGTCTTCCGGGACATGACCGTTCCCGGCGCTCGCCTCCACGATCGCCTCGACCAGCTCCGCCAGGCCCGAGGTGCTCCGGTGCACGAACCGGGTCAGCCCGTACTGGACGGCCAGGGTGAGCTGCCGCTCGGTGATCCGGTCGGCCATCATCACGAGCGGCACGGGTGCCTCGGCGGTCCGCAGCGCGTCGTGCCTGAGCACCTTCAGCCATTCGTCGTCCATCACGTCCACGAGCAGGACGGACACGTCCGCGCCGGGCAGCAGTTCCCTGGGCACGAGCTTGAAATGCGGACAGGACTGGAGATACGCCGTGACGGCGTGTTCGAGCAGTGGTTCACTCGCCCGCAATGCGACATAGATCGGGGCGGTCATTGCGTCGCGCATCCCGGCCGCCTCTCCGTACCGCCTGCCATCGCAGGGGCGTTCTCCTTTCGCTGTATTTGAAATTCGATGCGCCGGCCCCATGAACGGCAGGCGCACTTCCTTTTCCGGTACGTCGCCACCGGCCCGCCCGGGCTTCGGGGCCGGGTATTCAGGACTGGGCCTTCAGGAGAAAGCCGCGCCCCCGTACGGTCTCTATGGCCAGTCCTATGGAATCGACCTTCCGTCTGAGCCGCATGATGTGCAGGTCGAGGGCGTTCGGGCTGGCGGACCGGTTGGCGTCCAGGAGCCGTTCGGCCAGCTCGGTGCGGCTGGCCAGGCCCGGCCGCCGGTGCAGGAGCCCGCGCAGCACCTCGGCCTCGGACACCGTGAGCGGCAGGACCTCGCCGCCGTAGCGCAGCAGTCCGTCCTCGTCGACGACCGGCGCGGTGCCGTGCGAGGTGGCCTTCAGGCGTAAAGAAGCCACCCTGGCCTGCAGTTCCCAGGTTTCCACCGGGTGCCGTACCCAGTCCTCGCGGGTACTCGTGAGCTCCGGCACCCGTGCGCCCCGGGCCACCACGATCAGGCAGGGCAGCCCCTGCGTACGAAAGCGCGCCAGTTTGCCCGACTCGGCCGGCCAGCGGACGATTTTCACGTCCGACCTCTTCATGTTTTCCACGTCTGCCATTCCTCTCGTGCCGTGCGGCACGAACTGCCGCTGCGAAACTCGATGTCAACGAACGTCAGATGGCGATGAAGTTAAATGTCGTGCATAACCTTCGGCACCGCTGGCACCTTTGTTGCCCCCCTGGGTCGGTTATTCGGAGGGCGCACGGGAGTTTTCTTTCGAAGGCTATCAACCCCCTGTGGTTGCCCCGCTCCAGTGTCGATCATGCGGCGGCGAAAGTGAAAAGGTCTTGCACGATCGTGCGTGTCGGCGCGTCATGATGTTGCCCAAGGGATGTCGGCAGCATACCTGTGAACGGAAAGTCAAACCGGCGCCGCGAGAAGCATTTCCGGTGGGGAAAAAAAGCCTGTCCCGATGTCCCTGGGCTCGCAGAACGGCAGTTCGCGGACATTGCCACGGCGAATACATCCGGCCACACCGGCACCGCCGGCGGTGCCGGGCGCCCCCGGCGCCCCGGACGGAACGGCCCATCGGCCCCACGCGGGACCGCCGCGGTGGGGACCCCTCGGCCCACCCGCGCTGCCCGGACGGGCAGCCGCGCACCGGCCGCCGGGCGCGTCACCGCGGGTTGTCGGCGGAGAGCGCGTCCCGGAGCTGGGCTCTGGCCGTGATGCCGAGCTTGGGGAAGATCTTGTGCAGGTGGTAACCGACCGTACGCGGGGACAGGTAGAGGCGGGCCGCGATGTCACGATTGGTCAGACCCTGAGCGGCGAGTTCGGCGATCTGCCGCTCCTGCGGGGTGAGTTCACCGGCGGCCGGGGCGCCCGGCGCCGCTCCCGGCGCCCCCGCGGCCCGCAGCTCCGCCGTCGTCCGCTCGGTCCAGGGACGGGCGTCCAGCCGCTGGAAGCACTCCAGGGCCGCACCCAGGTGCGCACGCGCCTCGACGCTGCGGCGGCGCCGGCGCAGCCACTCGCCGAAGTCGAGCCGGACGAGGGCTCTCTCGAAGGGCCACGCGTCGCAGGCCGGATCGTCGAGCGCGGCGCGGAAGTGCCGCTCCGCCTCGTCGGTGTCGGTCAGCAGCGCGGCGGCCCGGTGGAGCACGGCGGCCAGCCGGGGGGAGGGGTCGGGCTTCGGGTCGTGCGACACGGCGTCGAGCACCGCGCGCGCGTCGTCCGCCCGTCCGGCACGGACCGCCGCGGCGGCCAGGTCGCCCAGGTGGTAGAGCGAGGCGTGGTAATGGACCGGAGCGGGGCGGAAGTCACGGGTGAACGTCGCCCGCAGCCGCTCGTAGGCGTCCGCGTGCTCGCCGGCGACGAACGCGGCCATGCCCAGGGCGTACCGGTGCCGGACCTGGAGGCTCAGCGAGTTGCGCAGGTCCACGCCGTGCACGGCCTCCGCCGCCTGCTTCCGCGCCGCGGCGTGGTCACCGCGCAGGGCGCTCAGGGTGGCCCGCAGGACCCGGGCGCCCACCGTCACGTTGTCGGCTCCCGCCTCCGTCGCCATCCAGAACGCCTCGCCCGCCGCGTCCCCGGCCGCGGTCCAGGAGCCGTTCTCGAACAGCGCGAGGGCGAGGGCCTGCGTCACCGTCGCGTTGGTGCCCGCGCTGCCCGCGCGCCGCAGCATGTCCATGGTCCGGCCGAGGACGCGCACCGCCTGCTCGGTCTCGTCCAGGATCCAGGTCGTGCCGCCCAGCGCGGTGAGGTTCCCGAGGGACTCCTCCCGCGCCAGGGCGGCCCGCCCCTCCTCCAGCAGCGGGAGCAGCAGCGCCCGTTCGTGGTGCGGATCGACGGCCGCCCGGGCCCAGGCGCGGCCCGCGGGGTCGCCGTCCTCCACGATCAGGCCGCCGATCCGGCGGAGCTCCTCCCGGTAGTACGGCGTACCGGTGTTGTAGACGGACGTCGCCGCGGTGCTCAGGGCGGCCAGAGCGAGGCCCGGAGCCGGCCGGGAGCAGGCTTCCGCGACACCCAGCAGCAGTGCCAGCGCGTCCTCGTGGCGAAGGGTCACGCCGAGGGCCCAACCGCCCAGCAGCGAGGCCTCGGCACGCAGCCGGGGTTCCTCGGTGATCTCGCCGACCCGGCCGCTCAGCTCGCCGACCCACTGCGGGTGGCCGGCGAACATGGCCGCCTGCGCGGCCGCCAGCAGCCGCCGCGCGCGCAGGTCCGGTGCCGGGGTCAGCTCGGCGGCGCGTTCCAGAGCGGTCGCGACCGCCGCGTGACCGCCCCGGCCACGGGCCCGTTCGGCGCTCTCGGCCAGCGCGTCGGCGACCTCCGCGTCCTGGCCGGTCGCCGCAGCCGCCAGCTGCCAGGCCCGGCGGTCCGGTTCCTCGGCCAGCGCGGCGGCCAGCGCGAGATGCGCCTGCCGGCGCTCCTGGAAGGGGGCCGCCTGGTAGACGGCCGACCGCACCAGCGGGTGGCGCGGCAGCACCCTGCCCTGCTCCACCCGCACCAGACCGGCCCGCTCGGCGGGGTCCAGCGCCGACACGACGTCCAGCTCCGGTGCGGCCCGCGTCAGGTCGGCCAGCCGGGCGGTGCCGGCCGCGGCCACCAGCAGCAGCGCCCGCCGGGTGGGCGCGGGCAGCCCGGGCAGGTCGGCCGCGAACAGGCTCTCCAGCCGCGCGGTCAGCGGAAGCGCGGTGCCGGTGCCGCCGTCGCCGCCCGCGCTCCGGCCCCGGGCCAGCGCGCGGGGCAGTTCGATCAGGGCCAGCGGATTGCCGGCCGCCTGCCGGAGGATCTCGGCCCGCGCCCTGCCCCGGGGCGGATCCGGCTGCGCGTCCAGCAGCAGGCCCGCCGCGGTGCGGCTCAGCGGGCCCACGGTGACCTGGGGAAAGTCCCGGTCGAAGCGGGCCGGTACGCCCTCCTCGCGGGCGGCCAGCAACAGCACCACCGGCCTGCCCTCGAGCCGGCGGGCGAGAAAGCCGAGCACGTCCACCGAACCGAGGTCCAGCCACTGCGCGTCGTCCACCAGCAGGAGCAGCGGCCGGCCGGCGGCGGCCGCGGTGACCAGGCCGAGCACGGCGACGCACAGGGACAGCTGGTCGAGTCCCGGTTCGTCCTCCGTCCCGTACGGACCGAAGGCGCGGTCCAGGGCCTCGCGTTGCGCCGCGGGCAGCCCGTCGCCCGGCAGCAGCGGATGCAGCAGCTGGTGCACGCCGGACAGGCCCAGGCCCGCCTCGCCCTCACTGCCGCGCACCCGCAGGATCCCCAGGCCCAGGGCCCGGCCCCGCTCGGCCGCCCGGTCGACCAGGGTGCTCTTGCCCGCGCCCGGCTCCCCGGTCAGCACCAGCACCTGCGGGCCGCTGCCGTCCACCGCCGTGAGCAGCCGGTCCAGGCGGGCCAGTTCGGCGGCCCGGCCCAGGATGCGCGGTTCGGAGAGGTGGTCGGTGCCGCCGTGCATGAACGTCCTTCTCGTCTGGGCGTGGACCCGCCTGCGCGCGGACATGCCAGTGTGTTGCTATTTCGGCACTTTCATATGCCTACGGTTACCTATGTCCGTTGGTTGATATGTATGTGGGCTGGTACGTCCATCCTGCCAGTCGGTGACTGGTCATGTGACAGAAGCGTCCTGGCCCCGACTTCGCGAAAATAGCCCTGACCAGGGAATACGCGCACTGCCAGGGGAGTACGTGAATGACGGGCCACCCACCCCGGCAGCCCGTGACGGGCGGACCGGCCGCCGTGCTGGGCCGGGACGGCGAGACCGAGCGGATCCTGCGGTGCGTGCGGCGTGAACCCGGCACCGCCCAGACCCTGCTGCTCGTCGGCGACGAGGGGACCGGGCGTACGACACTGCTCCGGCACGTCCGGGAGCGGGCCGCCGCCGAGGGTGTGCTGGTGCCGGCCGCGCAGGGCTGGGCCGGGGACCCGCGCCCCGCGGACGCCTGCCTGCGCCAGCTCATGGCGTCGTCAGCGCCTCACGAACGGCCACCGGGAGCCGTACCACCGCAGGCGGAGCGACCGGACGAGGCCGGTCTGCCCGCGGCGGTGACCTCGTTGCTGGACCGGCTCGCCGCGGACGGGCCGGTACTGGTGTGCGTGGACGACGCCGACCTGTGCGACCGCGCCTTCCTGGACGCGCTGTTCGCCGCGGCCCGGCAGCTGACCGGCCGGGCGCTGACGGTACTGCTCACCGCCCGTCACGAGGCGGCCCTGCCCGCACCGCCGCCCGGCACCGAGACCCTGCGGCTCGGCCCACTGGACGACGCCTCGGCCGCCGCACTCCTCGACCGGCAGCCGGTACCGCCCACCGGCAGACACCGGCTGGAGATCCTCGCCGAGGCCGGGGGCAACCCGCTGGCCCTCGTCGAACTCGGCCGTGCCGCGCCGGGACCCGCCCAGGCGGTGCGGCACACGCCCGCGGAACACGTCTTCGGCGTACAGCTCGACGCGCTCCCCGCCGAGACCGGCCGGGCCCTGCTGTACGCGGCGGCGGCGGAACCCGGCGAGAGCGTCGCCGCCGTCATGGCCGCCCTCGGCACCGGCGACCTGGCGGTGTGGGCGCCCGCCGAGGCGGCCGGACTGCTCGCGCTGGCCGAGGACCGGTTCGGCTTCCGGCATCCGCTGGCGCGGTCGGCCGCCTATCTACGGCGCCCGGCCGCCGAGCGCCAGCGGGCCCACCGCGACCTCGCCGGGGTCGCCGCGCTGCCCGAGGCCAGGGCCCGGCACCTGGCGGCCGCCACCGTGGGCACGGACGCGTCCGTCGCCGCCGCGCTGGAGGCCTCCGCCTGGCGGCGCGGGGACGCGGTGCGGGCCGCGCGCGCCCTGGAGCAGGCGGCCCGGCTCAGCCTGGGTCGCCCCGACCGCGCCCGGCGGCTCGCCGCGGCCCTCGCGGCGGTGCAGGCGGTGGGGGACCCCGGCTGGACCCGGGAGCTGTACGGGCGGCTCGTCCAGGAGGACGCCGACCCGGAACTCCTGTGCGTGGCGGCCGGCGCGCTGGCCTCCGTCCTCTCCCACGAGTCCGCCCAGCGCGAGGCGTTCGAGCTGCTGGCCGACGCCTCGGAACACTTCCCGGCCCTCGACCCGGCCCTCGCCCTCACGCTCACGACCCTGGCCGCCGGCATCACCTCCCGCTCCGGCCTGCCCGAACACACGGCAACCCTCCCAACCCTGCTCACGCGCGCACACCAGCCCCGGAACCCCACCCAAACCGACACCCCCGACAGCCTTCGGCGGACCGACGGGGCGGGGGGAGCCGACGGGACTTCGCAGGGCGGTGGCATCGCCGGGACCGAAGGGGTTCGGCGGGCCGGTGGGGTTTCGCGGGGGGCCGACGGGGCTTGGCGGGACGGTGGGGTGGGGGGAGCCGACGGGGCTTCGCAGGGTGGGGAAGGTGGCCGGGCCTTGCGGGTTGGTGGGGGTGTGCCGGGGGTGTCTGGCG